>WTCN01000253.1 GCA_013138555.1 Methyloprofundus sp.
AAGAGGTTTCAGAGTATTAATTTCCTCTTTAAGGCCCTGGATTTGATCGTTTAGAAAGTTTTCAGCATATTTTTGTTTAATTTTTTGTTGAAGACTATAGATGGTAGATGCTTCTGCTCTATGTGGAGCAGTGTTATCCATAAACAGTCCTGCTCCCTTGATACTTAATAACGGCTGTTGAGTTTGTTTATGTAACAAAGAAATATTCAGGTAAATTTCTTTGAGCAAGTTGTCTTGTTGTTTTTGTTGCAAATAAAGAAGATTAAAATAATCGCGTAATTGTTCATAATGCACATCATCTAAATCAACTGTTGCCTGATACAGGGTTCTGTTATCTGTATAACGATATTGAAAGTCAAAATCAACGCTATCATGCCTAATTAAACGAATAATTCCGCCATCATAATGCTGGAAGTGAAAAGTTTCATTATTAAAACGTAATGCAGTATGTCCGCCACTAGCAGAGCCCTCACGGGCATTTATATACAGGTATTCAAGGGGTTTAGCATTAAGGTTAGGAAGGAATAGCAAGCAAAAAACCGTGCTTAATAAGGTTCGATAGATAGAATTTTGCCTGCTAAACACGATTTTGTTTTGAGTTTAATTCAATATAGGCTTATTATTCGTCATACCCTTGTTGAATGATATCCATTGCAAGAGGGTTGTTATTCACTATGCCGCTTTTATACGTCTGGTATACTCCTTCTGGAAGGCCTGCTTCTTTTAAACCGCGCCCAATAGCGATTAAGGTTGCTTCATCGTGTTCCCATGAGGTAACACCATTAGCTGTTGCAATTTCAGTTATACCTATGCTAAATGAAGAGCGGTCAAATTGCGTGTTACTTAAATAAGCAGTGGTGTAGTCGCTTATATCTTCCTGATATAGTTCCTCTTCCGTTATAGAGGATGAGGGGCTACTGAGAATTGAGGCACTTGATTTAGAAATACTACTTGAGCTCTTGGATGAACTTTTAGAGCTGTAAGAAAAAGAACAGCCCTGTGCCAGACTAACAACTATAATAGCAGGGATTAGATAAGGTTTAATTTGCATGTTAACATCCATATGTTTTTATTAGAAAAGGAAGGTTACTCAATTTAATAAGCACTAATACTTTAATACAAATATTGCAAAAAAAACACAATTTTTGATTATTTTGTAAAATAAAAGAGTATGTTATGCAGCTTATTAGTTTTTAATGCATATCATAACCTTTTTGTATCATTTGCATTCTATCTGCATTGGAGTTGGCTATACTGCTTTTATATGTTTCATATAAACTGCCGGTTATGTTTGAGCTTTTTAAACCACGGCCTATAGCAGTCAAGGTTGCCTCATCCTCCTCCCAGCTAGTAATGCCGTTTGCGGTGGCAATTTCCGAGATACCTCTGGTATAAGCTAAACGATTGAATTCTGAACTAGTAATATAAGCACTGGTATAGTTTAGTATTTGTAGCTGATATTTTTCATCATCTTCAGAAGAGGATGAGGGACTACTGAGAATAGAGATAGAAGACTCTGAGATACTTGTGGAGCTTTCAGATGAGCTTTGCGAACTTGCTGAAAAAGAACAGCCCTGTGCGAGACTGATAACGATAAGGGCAGGGAATAGAAAAGTTTTGCTTTGCATGCTAATAATTCCTGAGTTGATTGCAACAGAAAGCTCTTTCTTGAATGCCCACAAATATTTTATGTATTTCTTAGTATAAAATAATAAATGTTTATAGTATTTGTACAATAGCATAATCTCCTACAACAGGAATGAAATAATTGAGCTACGATTGTATAGTGCGGTTGAAAATTTCCTGTTACATCCTATATTAAGTATTATTCATAGATTTTATGGATATTACCAAAATTGATTTTCCCAAGCGAGTGAGCTACCACTAGCCTTCATGTTTGTGGCAGAATAGCGCAAACATATCCTTATACAAGTGAGATAAAACATGACTGAATCTGCTATTTTATTTTCTGAAGCCAAAGAGGTTATTCCTGGTGGCGTCAACTCTCCTGTCCGTTCCTTTAGTGGCGTAGGGGGAACTCCGGTTTATATTGATCGCGCGAAAGGCGCTTATCTATATGATTCCGAAGGCAAACAATATATAGATTATGTTGGCTCATGGGGCCCCATGATTGTCGGCCATGCCCATAAAGCTGTGTTAGAAGCTGTGAATGAAACGGCAGCGAAAGGGCTTAGTTTTGGTGCACCTACCGAACTGGAAACCCTGATGGCCAGAAAAATCTGTAAATTAGTGCCCTCCATTGAGCAAATACGCATGGTGAGCTCGGGAACAGAAGCCACGATGAGTGCGATTCGACTTGCCCGAGGTTATACCGGCCGCGATAAGATTGTAAAATTTGAAGGCTGCTATCATGGCCATTCCGATTCTTTACTGGTTAAAGCAGGGTCAGGTGCCTTAACGCTAGGTGTACCTAGTTCGCCAGGTGTACCAGCGGCCGTTGCAGAAGATACGATTACTCTGACATACAATGATAGTGACTCGGTTAAACAGGCTTTTGCTGAAAACGGTGAACAAATAGCAGCGATTATTGTAGAGCCTGTTGCTGGTAATATGAACTGTATTCCTCCGGTCGCCGGTTTTTTGCAAAGCTTACGCGAAGTCTGTGATCAATACGGGGCAGTGCTGATTTTTGATGAAGTCATGACGGGCTTCCGAGTGGATAAACATTGTGCTCAAGGGCTGTATGGTGTGCAACCTGATTTAACCACATTAGGCAAAATAATTGGTGGTGGAATGCCGGTAGGCGCTTTTGGTGGTGCACATAAAATCATGTCCTCATTAGCCCCTGTAGGCCCTGTTTACCAGGCGGGTACTTTATCCGGTAACCCAGTTGCTATGGCGGCGGGCCATAAGACACTGGAATTACTCTCTGCCTCTAATTTCCATGAAGAACTGGCAGCAAAAACCCGGACTTTAGTCGAAGGCATACAGGCAAAAGCGGTTGCGGCCAATATCGGTATGTCCATTAATATTGTGGGTAGCATGTTTGGCCTGTTCTTTACTCAGGATGATCATATCAGTACTTTTGAGCAGGTTATGCGCTGTGACCAGGAGCTATTTAAACAGTTTTTTCATGGCATGTTGCAGGAAGGTATTTATTTAGCCCCCTCTGCTTTTGAAGCTGGCTTTGTTTCAGCGGCACACAGTGATGAGGATATTGCAGCAACCATTGCTGCGGCTGGACGTGTACTGAATCAACTATAGAGATTAATGTTATGGGTGAGTGATTGAGCTCACCCTTGCCTTTATGCCTACTTACCTACCCTCTAATCAAGATCTGTATCGCCGCTTTTCAGCGCATGAAGGCGATGTCATTCGGCATGCAATAGCACTTGTTGATAGTCATGATGATATTGAATTGAGTCGCCCTCATGGCCTGGATGTTGCGTTGAATTTATTGGAGCTTAATGTTGATATAGAAACAATATTAGCTGCAATTTTAAGTGATTCCAGGTTATCAGAATATCCGATAGAAGCTGAATTTGGTCCCTTTGTTGCCAGTTTAGTCGATAATGTCAGACAATTAAATGCGCTGAACGTTTATTCAAAAAATATTGCCACTCAGGCAGCTCAGGTAGAAATACTGAGGCGTATGCTACTCTCAACCGCTGAGGATATACGCGCACTATTAATCAAACTTGCCTATCGCTTGGCGCGTCTGAAAAAACTGGCTCAGGAAGGGCAGGAAATCCGACATTTTATTGCTCAGGAAACCTTAGACCTTTATTCCCCTATCGCCAACCGCTTAGGTATTGGGCAGTTAAAATGGGCGCTGGAAGATTATGCTTTTCGTTATTTACAGCCGGAAAACTATTCATTTATCGCAAAATCTTTAGAAAACAAGCGTATCCATCGCGAAGATTGCATTACTGATTTTATTTCTGTGTTACAAAAGTCGCTGAGTCATGCAGGTATTCATGCAGAAATTAAAGGCCGACCCAAGCATATTTATAGTATCTGGCAAAAAATGCAGCGCAAAAAATTACCCATAGAAGAACTCTATGATTTACTTGCGGTGCGTGTTATTGTCCAGCAACCGGGGCAGTGCTATGAGGTTTTGGGGCTAGTACATCAGCACTGGACTTCGATCCCTAAAGAGTTCGATGATTATATTGCCAACCCGAAAAACAACGGTTATCAATCATTGCACACGGTTATTTTAGATGCAGACAATAATCGTATCGAAGTACAAATACGCACCTGTGAGATGCATGAATTTGCAGAGCTTGGTGTTGCTGCGCATTGGCGTTATAAAGAAGGCAGCAAGCAAGATATTGCCACAGAAAAAAGCATTGCATCCTTGCGTCAGTTACTGGAAGAAAAAGATGGCGACTCTTTACTGGCAAGCTTCCGTACCGAATTATTTGCTGATCGAGTGTATGTGCTGACCCCAGCGGGTGAATTAATTGATTTGGTAAAAGGCGCGACACCGCTTGATTTTGCGTATGCAATACACACTGATGTGGGGCATCGGTGTCGAGGTGCTAAAGTGAATGGTGGGATCGTTCCTTTAACGTACAGCTTGCAAACGGGAGAGCAGGTTGAAATTCTGACGGGCAACTATTGTTTACCGAATGCAAACTGGATTGATCCAAATTTAGCTTATTTAAAAACCCCGCGTGCGATTTATAAAGTAAAGTCCTGGCTAAAGGAGCAGGGCAAAGGTCAGCAGAGCTTGCTAGGACAACAGATTTTAGATAAAGCAGTACAACGCATACGGCCAAAAGAAGGCTACCTAACAAAATTAGTAGAGTATTTTAAATTACCGGATAGAAGTAATTTATGGCTGGCTTTAGGGCGCAACGGTATTAATGGTGGACAATTAAATCATGCGCTAAAGGAAATTGAGGGAAAAAACAGGAAAGTAAAAACTAAAAAAGCGCCGCCAATAAAAGAGAGCGCTCTGGAAATTACGGTTGCCGGCACAGATAATATTCTGACTCACTTTGCCCAGTGTTGCCAGTCGCAGGCAGACGATGATGAGTTAATTGGTTTTATTACGCATAGTAACGGTATCGCTATTCATAATAAAAATTGTGAAAATATAAGTCAGTTGAGTGATGAGCAAAAAAAGCAGCTGGTGACGGTGTCTTTAAAAGCAAGGTGCACATAGTAAAGTAGTAGAATGCATTCCACGGATAGCATCCCTTAAAGGGAATTTATTTTCCATTCATAGGGTTAAAACCTTCGCCTTTTAGGCGAATAGATTTATCTCTCATATTCATTATGAGAAAAGGGATGTGTAGGATGGGCAAAGGAGCTTTATCCCGTGCCCATCACTAATACCGTAAAAGATGGGCACGAAAAAGCCCTTTGCCCATCCTACAGCTGCTTAAGTTTTTTTGTGCATGTAGTCATATGAAGTTGTCAGTTTACAAAGTAAGTGTGAACATAGGCAACAGGACTATTCGCCCTGTATCCCGACTTTCAGTCGCCAAACTCTCTAACCCACCCGCTTTTAGCAGGGGGTTGTTTAGTTATCTGAGAAACTACAATCTATATACTTTCTCTTGTTCCTTAATCGGCTGACAGTTGCTTATGCCGCCTGTATTTCAGTGAAACCACTCTCTGCATCTGCTGTACCTGCCTGTGCAAATCAGGTCGCTGACCGCGTACTCCCATTTCGGCTTTGTGTAATACAGCTAATGCCTCCTGATAGCGCCCTAAAGCCTGTAAAGCTTCAGCTTGCATAAGAAAGTACTGAAACGCACGACCATAGTTTGCTATTGCTTCGACTATCGTATTTAAAGCTTCTTCATATCGGCCATATAACATCTGGATACTATACAGTTGCTGTGCATATTTTCTTTTGTATCTTGAACTAATATAGCGGCTGTTAAGAACAGCTTGTAACCAGTTTATCACATCAGCTGTATGCGCCAGACAATGCCTGTGTCTCGCTAATACACAACTTCCGGCAGAGTCAAAAATAGTCAATGACCAGGGACTTAAGGGTTTATGCAGTATTAAATCAACAATATGCGCATTGGAAAATTGCTGCTTTAATTGTGGATCCTGTATATTCCTCATTATTTCAGGGGGTGTTGTTAAAACCGCCATAACGAGAAAAGCGACTTCACCGGGATTTAATTCGGCTGCTTTAAAATAATGAGGATAAGCCTGTAAGGGCTTTTTCTCTGTTTTAAATAACACTTCGCCATATAAATATTGGCTAATGGCAGATTCAGTGTGATTGATGCCGATACTGGTGAAAATATTTTTTTCACTTGCCCAGTAATTTGCTCTTAACCAGCTCATATAGGTAACGCTGATAATCAATATACCGGCGAAAATAATGCCTGTATAGCGTTTTATTCGGGGATTATAACGCCGGTTAAATAAAGCGTAGAACCCATTCAGCAAAATATAGGCAATAAAAATGATAATACCAATACTGGGTAGGTAATTACGGTGCTCGTATACCAGTTCCAGAGGGAGAAAAGAGGATTCCATGCTGTGACCCACCAGAAACCACAGCAGGGCAAATATGAATAGGGGGAATTTATTGCGCAATAACAAGGCTGCGACCAACATCATCGCCCAGGCAATCACTGAGACAAGTGTAGAAACAGGTTGCATCCAGCCATGACTCACGCTTATATCATCATGAAATAGACCCATATTGGTAATATCAGGAATAAATAACAGCGATAGGTAAAACCATAAAACCCGAGATTCCGTCCACAAGCGCTCTGTTAAAGAAAAGGCTCTACCTAAATATTGAGCGACAAGGTTTCCTGGGGACACAAAATAATAAAAAAGTACCAGGCATAGCGGGATGACCACTAACACAGTATAAAATGCACTTAGCCCCCGTTTTTGTTGAGTGTTCAGGCTCTGACGTTTAAATAAGCTAAATTCTATCGTTGCTGCATAACAACTGAGTAAAGCGGCATTTTCCTTGCTTAATAGCCCTAAAATCGTTCCGGCAATGACACCGATAGCCATATAAGTCAAACCACGAGAAAAATTCTGCTCTAGCAATCGACGACCATAGACGAATAGACACAGGCCAAGCAAAACAAAAGTGGCTGCCATGCTGGTCATACGCTGCACAGCATAGGCAACGGTGCTGACATGCAAGGGGTGTAAAGCCCAAAGACAGGTAATCAAGGCGACTGATAAGCCTATTTGTACTTTGCTAAAATGACCGGGAAATTTAAGCAATGGCCATAACAAAGAAATCAGCCACATTAATACGCCACTATTGACTATATGTACCAGCAAATTAGTGAGTTTAAAGGGCAGGGTCTCTGTAAAGCCGCCCGCCATATAATGATTGATGCCAAATGATAGCGCAGGTAACACCCGCTTTAATAGCCCGCTATCATTCGATAATAAAGCCTGTTTAAGTGAGGCGGAAGAAAGGTCTTTTATCGCCACAAGTGGATTCTGGACAATATTCTGTATATCATCAAAAATCAATGGTCCCTGTAAGCTAGGCCAGTAAGCGATAAAAATAAGCAGTACAATAAAGCCCCACATCACAGTCAATGCCGCTTTACTATTGTTTTTTAATTTATCCAGGGCAAAGGTCATTTAAAGCTCCATAGCCGGCCTAGGATTTACTATGTTGTCGCGTATAAGGAACGTGCATGAAATAAAATCTATAACTATTATGGAAGCGGGGTTTTCAGGCCCGCCGTCTCCATGCGGGGCTGAAGACCCCGCCTTCAAGTTGCCTAAGTTATTTCGTGTACATTCCTAATTAAATACTGACCGGAAAATGTAAATAATTTTGCCTGCTGTATCAATAATAAGGCGGGCATAAAAAGGGTATGTAGGGTATTATAGTGTATAAACTTTTTTATATCTGGTAGCAATTTTCTAGT
>WTCN01000037.1 GCA_013138555.1 Methyloprofundus sp.
CTCACCGTTTTTTTGAATGTGTGTAATACGCATTTTTCTGAAGGGTGAGTTTTGCTATGAGGGGAAGAGATTAATGCAGTAAGTTTTGCTGAGTTACAGCGAAATACTTCATTTTTCTTAAGCAAAGCACGAAAACCAGACAATTCAAAAGTCGTACACAACTGATTAAGTTTTTTCACTAAATGACATAATGTCTATGCAAATATTCATATACAATGAACGCTTACAGGAAATAAGTATCATTATCAGCAATATGCCTAAATTTTAGCGATCAGTCAATAAAACTAGTCTACATCCTTCTTTAATTCACTAATTAACAAGGAAAAACTTATGAAAAAGACACTTTTCGTTGCTTCGATAACAGGGTTATTTATTTTTTCGCAGTATACGGTGGCAAAAGAAATAGTTCACGATGCTGAATATTACATTCTTGAGGCTCAAAATGGAGAGAAATGGAGCGCCGAGGATAAAAAACTCGATCAGAAACTTGCTCAGTTACGCAAGAAACATGGCCGTCCCCCTAATATCATTCATATTATGTGGGATGATACCGCTTTCGGTGATGTAGGTATTCCCGCCATACAGAAAGTGCGTGGATTAAATACCCCCAATCTTAATAAGATGGCTCAAGAAGGTATCCTCTTTACCCGTATGTATACAGAAGTCGGCTGTACACCTAGCCGAGCTGCCTCGGCAACAGGTCGTCTGGCAGTGCGTAGTGGTATGTACAATATTGGCATGTTGCTGGAAAGTCACGGACTGAGTGGCAAAGAAGTCACCATTGCCGAGGTTCTTTCTAAGTCGGGTTATGCAACTGCTTTTCATGGTAAATGGCACTTAGGTGATATTGAGGAAAGTTACCCTCACAATCAGGGCTTTGATGAAGCTTTTTTTACCGGTTATAACCAGATCTTATCCCTTCACACGCGCATAGCGGAAGGTGCCAATGCATCAATCGGGCTAATTGAAGATATGTTGCCGCCTGACCCATACAAACTAGATGATACTTTTGTCACCAAGGGTTGGGTGCAAGTTGCTGAAGGCAAAAAAGGAAAAAAGGCACGCCAATGGGGCGATAATAGCCATGAAAATTATATGAAGATTGATCCAGAAGCACAAAAGCGTACTCTGGAATTTATCGAACGTAATGCCAAGGCAGGCAAGCCTTTCTATGTTGCCAACTGGCCCAATCTGACTAGTTTTATTCCGAATCCCAAGAAATGTTCAACATCACGAAGCATTCTCCAGGACGGCTTACAATGTAATATTGATCCTTTTATTGGCAAGATTATGGCTAAGCTTAAAGAGCTTGGTATTGCCGAGAATACATTACTGATAGCAATGGCTGATAACGGTCCCATGACGCATAACCCACCACCAGGACTGGGTATGGCTGAAACCATTTATCGTGGTGGTAAGGGGGATTTTCTTGAGGGTGGTGTGCGTGTACCGGCACAGGCCTGGTGGCCTGGAATGATTGCGCCAAATCAACTGGTTGGTGATATTATCCATGAAACCGACTTATTTACTACCTTTGCTCGCCTGGCTGGTGCAACGAAGCATATTCCCACTGACCGGGTAATTGACGGAATTGATCAGACAGCGCTGCTGATGAACGGAGATACACATAGCCATCGTGATTACGTATTTATCTATGCAGGGCCACGATTAGGTGCCACAGTGAAAGGGGCATATAAGCGCCATTGGATTTCATCTGATCCAGTTGGAGAGGCAAGCGGTATTCCTTCAGCATTTTACTTCCTGCCGGCAGATCCGCGTGAAGTAACACCGATGCTGGTTAACCTCATTCATCTCAAAAGCCCCTTTAACAGAATGAAATTACGCCATGATCTGTGGAAAAAGAAGTATCCCGATTCGCATGAGGTGCATGGTATTCCCTGGACAGGCATAGCGAATGCTTCACCGGAAATAAAGGCCTTGGCAAAGCCAAGAATGAATCTAAAAAAAGTACCTTTTGACCCATTAGAGTATATTGAGCATCTGGATCAACTGCCTTTTGATCCGGATATGGATCCTGGTTTAGGACGGTAGATGACGGGCTGATTCAAAATGAACTTTCATGTTTCTTTTGCTTTAGACGTGATAATGTAGGAGCCACTAGATGGGTTTAATATCCTTTGCTCATGAGAATACCCTGTAGCAAGTTTTTGTCACTACTTTGAGCTCATTTAAGTTTCCCCGAAAGGAGCAATCATGACAGGAGTACCGATGTTATTCTTTTCTAGGCTGGATAAAAAAATATGTGGCTTATTTGTCATCCTGCTGATGTCTGCCTGTAGTAGTGAGAAATATTTAATGCCTACTCCTTCGTTATATATAGGCAATAACTCTGCGAATTTTGAGAAAATTCCTTCTGAACTACAAAACAATACCTTTGATCTGCTTTATGTAACAGATAGAAAGCCTGACTATGATGAATCAAATAACTTTAAATACGGTTATCAGCGTTCACTGTCTAGCGCATTTGGCTCGGTGATCATTAAGCTGAACCCAGCAATGAGCTGGCAAGAATTAGTTGCAGAAAGTCAAAAGAAAACAAGAACACAAAAAATTAAGTTAAACATTGCCAGTGTCTTGGAACAGGGGCGCTATCCAGAAACCCCCTACTCATTAATCAAAGATAGTCAGGGTGATGTTATTGACGATCCAGCCTTATTTATGGCAGCCAGCCAGATAAATAGTCACTTTCAGGCTGAATTGACAAAACGTCTTGCTATTGCTGCAAAGAAAGAAGTTTTTATTTATATTCATGGTGTCAGTAATACTTTTGCAGATGCTGCCTATACATTAGCAGAATTATGGCATTTCAGTGGCCGTGAAACAGTTCCCATTGTTTATACCTGGCCTGCTGGTCATGGTGGAGCATCGGGTTATGCTTATGATAGAGAATCCGGTGAATTTACTATTTTTCATCTTAAGCAGTTCTTACGTTCTTTAGCCTCAAATACTGACATAGAAAAAATTCACATTCTGGCCCATAGCCGCGGTACAGATGTTATATCAACCGCTCTGCGTGAACTCTTTATTGAAGCAACTGCTTCAGGAAAAGATCCTCTTTCAATGTATCGGATTGCTAATCTGATATTGGCTGCACCAGATATTGATGTCGCGGTTCTTTCACAGCGAATGATAGCAGAGCGAGTAGGATTTAATGTGAGAGCAGTAACGATATATACCTCTTCAGAAGATAAGGCAATCAAACTTTCTAAGGTACTTTTTAGTAGTGTCGTCCGTCTCGGTAACCTTGTCACAACTGACAATCCTGATGACCATCATGCAGATAACTCAGCAATGATGATGCAACAATTATTAATGGCTAACAACTTAAGTATGGTTGAAATGCAAGGAAAATCAGATAGAATTGGGCATAGTTATTTTCAAGATAACCCGGCTGTTAGTTCTGATTTAATAATGACACTAAGATACGAAGCAAGACCGGGTAAAGAGAATGGGCGGCCACTTAAGCCTGCTGGTGCAAATATGTGGATTATTTCGGATGATGCGTATACTCATTCGGAATATAATGCCCAAAAGCATTGACAGCTCTGAATTATTCAGGCTTTTGAATTTTGTATAGCATAAATATCTTAGATTCAACTCTTGGAGGCTAATTATGAAAAATAAACAACACCTTTCATATGACCATAAAAGTAGTTTACACTTCGATAATCTATATGAATCAAGAATATAAACGTAGCCCGTATGGAGCTTGCGGAATACGGGACATTCGAGGCGCTGGTTTTTCCGTATTACGCAAGTTTCATACGGGCTACATTTGCAACAGAACGCTCCATCAGCTTGTTTCCATGCTTCAATTTTACTGCTGTGAGGGCAGGGCACACAAAATCCTCAGACCAACGTAGTTTAAACAGATACCTGATTACCCATAACGGGTGAGGCTTTAATATGATGTATTAAGCCATAGAGTATTGAGTCTCACCTTGGATAATTTTCCCCCAAAACTGCTGCCATCTATTTGTCGTTTGAACTAATGCGCGTAAACTCAATACAACTTTA
>WTCN01000299.1 GCA_013138555.1 Methyloprofundus sp.
TCAATAATAAATTCAGGCTGCTGCCAATGGCTTTCTTCTCCCCACGCGGGGCGAAAAACAGCAAAAAAAATTAATCCCAGAACGATAATACGCATCATGGAATATCCCTCAATATAACGGGTAAGTCGTAATAGCTTTAGTCACCTCGAAGTTAATATGCAGAGTCTCCTTTATGAGACGCTCAGGAAATACACCGCTATTAGACTTTTTAGAGTGACAGCCTATGGCTTAGCCAGAAAAATATAATTAGCATAGTTTATTATGCATTAATTGTTGTCGTTTTAGCCCGACAAATTCAAATCAATTTGTGAAGAAACAGGAATTCTAAAAAGCCATTGTTGATTGCTTCACAACCGCAACAATACAAGCCTTCAAAGAGGAACTATAAATAATTGCCTCTGTGCAATAAGCGCTGGCATAAATTATGCTTAATCGTAAAATGAATTTCTAAGTTCCGCAAAGTGCTGTAACTCATATACATTAAGAACACCTGATTACATATCTACTATATCAGCCATAAGAGAATAAAGTGAGCATCATTATTATGATATGAAAATGCTTCTCTCTGTTACTTCCGAAGCCTTTTGTCGGGAATCTATGTTTAATCACAGATTTCTGCTAAAGCTTGTGCCCAGCATGGCCGGATAACATACAGGAGTGACGAGCTAACTTTGAGCATGACTGTAGTTTATGGGTAATCAGCTAGGCTTATAGCGGGATTTAATGCTAACTTTTTCAACCTTTATCACAAAATTAATTAAATAATGGATCTTAATACCAACCCTTTCATCATCTCCTCGACAAAATACGCTATTCAGCAAGTGTCTATACAAAATCTCTCCTGGGAATCGTAAAAAACAAACCAATATCATGAAATTTGCCAACTGTTTCACAGAGGCAATACGAAACTTGCTGACTACTTCACAGTTGTAAGCGGGATCGTTACCTATACTTTATTACCAAGAAGCAAAGAGACTGAGCTCGTACTTCATGTGTTAAATAGGTGAACTAAAACAATCGCTTGGTAAGTTTTAAAACATTTTTATCAATCGCAATGCTTACAGAAACTATATTCAGTTTGTATGTCAATACATCCCCGAGAAAAATATGAAAATCAATACCCTAAATACAATATTAAATAAATTTACCTTACTCCTGATATTAACATGTTCTACCATTGCTTCGGCAGAACCACCCGACTGGGCGATATTAGGTGAACCAGCCGAAGTAACTGGTGAGCTTGAAATTCTCTACTTCGATGATTTCGAACATCATAAGGGGGAATATCGCTATATTGTCCATGATAAACAAAAAGGAAAACATTTCCAGCTCGAATTTGAAGGCAAGCCACCCCAAGATGCAGCAACCGGCTCATTTGTCAGAGTAAGAGGTAAAGCAAATGATGATCAAATTTTTATGGAAGCAAATAGCACCAGTAGCTTTGAGACACTGGTGTCGGCTGCAACCCCTATAGTAAGCGGTGATCAAAAAACAATCGTGCTAGTGGCTAATTTTCAAGATGCAACAGTTTCATGCCCGATTCAAGACATCGAAGACACCATGTTCACAGACCCTAATGGCAAATCCGTTGATGAACTATATCGGGAAACATCTTTAGGTAATTTACAATTTACTGGTGAGGTTGCCGGTCCCTTTGCTATCACATCCAAAATCACGGATAACTGTAATATAAGTTCATGGGCTGACGCAGCAGACTCTAGGGCAATAGCCAGCGGTATAAATTTAAGCAACTTTACCCGCAAAGTCTATGTCCTACCAAGTAATAATGGTTGTGGTCACACTGGGATAGCTAATGTCGGTGGAAGTTCAAGCCGGGCATGGATTTTTCGTTGTGATATGCCAGACGTTTTCGCCCATGAGCTTGGGCATAATCTGGGCATGCGTCATGCGGGCTCAGCAAGTAGTGAATATGGCGATTTTTCCGATGTAATGGGATATAGCAATGTGGGGCTACGCCAAATCAACGGCCCTCACCAGGAACAGATGGGTTGGCGTTCCCCCGAAGCAATTATCGAAGTCACTGGAGATGGAGTATTCGATATAGCTCCTTTAGAGCTTGATGCGTTGTCGACAATTGACCCTCAGGTTTTGAAAATTCGCAAGCCAGACACGGGTGAGTATTATTACCTTTCTTACCGTCAACGCACAGGATTTGATTCCAACATTCCATCTGGATTCACAACCGGAATAAATATTCATCGCTTTGCTGAGGGAGCAGCGCATACGCATTTAATCAATGCACTGGCTGATGGTGGAAGCTTTGTAGATTCCAATAATGGCATCACAATTAACCAGATCAGTCATGATCAAAATAGCGTTTTGGCTGAAGTAATATTCTCAACTACACCTTGTACACAAACAGCCCCAGAAATTACAGCGTCACCACTTAGTCATACTGCACAAGCAGGTGACACTGTTAACTACTCAATCACCATCAACAATCGAGATAGTGCCAGTTGTCCAAACAGCACATGGACAGTTGATACGCTTATTCCAATGGGTTGGGCAGGTTCTGTAAATACCAGCGAAATCACAGTCGCACCTGGAAGCAGTAATACGCTAAACTGGTCAGTAAGCTCAGCAAGCAGTTCAGCGGCGGGCAATTATTCTATATCAATGAACCTAGCTAGCTCAGACACATCAGCTCATGACAGTAATATTACAGCTAACTACACGGTCGCATCTTCTAGCGATACCGAGGCACCTACTGCGCCTACAGAACTGACTGCATCAGCACAACGGAAGAAAGTATCCGTGAGTTGGCAGCCATCTACAGACAACATAGCGGTCGCCGGCTACAAAGTCTTTCGCAATGATATACAAATTGCCACTACCACTTCCATCAGTTACAGTGATTCTAATGTAGTCAGTGGAGAAACTTACACTTACTATACAGTGGCTTTTGACGCAGCGAACAACTTCTCCTCGCAAAGTAATTCAAGTATTATCATCTATGCTAGCAATGGTGGAGGTAGTAACAGAGGGGGTGGTAAAAAGCGCTAAAGGCAAATTACTGGGTAAAAACTTTGTTGACTTCAACTCTCCCCTTTTAGGGGAGAGTTCTTGGTCAGCATAAATGTTAAACAGCTAAAAAACAATTAAATAAAGGCACTGCTCCATAAATGCCTTTATTTGACTTAAAATACCAATAACCATTACGGTTACTGCATAGTCATATCACCACTAGACTCCACTTCAGCATTCACTGCTGTGGAAGTTTGTGGCCGCAACAATTGACTCAGTTGACGTTGCAAATTCGCTGCCGCATCGACACTAATCGCCACCCGGCTAGACATCCGTGCACTGATGGTTTCCGGTACTTTTTCTCCAGACTGGGTCATCTGGGCCAGCGCCTGCATAGCTTTAGGATCAACAAAACCAAAGTCAACCAAAACCACGCCCTGTCCGCCTTGTACTGCAGTAAAATTAGAGTAAATAGGCTGTCCGGTATGCTCCCCTTGCTGCATGCGTATACCCACCTGTAGAGTGTGGGGCTGATTTGATGCTACTTCACTTTCGCTTTGTGTCTCTTTTTCATTTATCATGTGTTTTTCCTTATGTGTATTAAGTGTATTAAGTGTAAGTTGCTAATTATACAATCTTAAAACCAAATTTCTGAGCTACCAGTCTAAGCAATAATTAAATAATCCCTGACAACACCAAGGTTGGCAGGAATTATTATGCATTTAAACTATCAACTCAAGGCAAGGTTTATGCCTGGATTATCCAGCAAGCTCTACATTCAGAGCTTCCTGTACGCCAACTATCTCTATCTGGTCATCAACAACAGTCCAGGAACTGGCGATTTCTGCACCAACGTATGGTAAATCACGTTCTCCAATAATCAGGTCAGGATTCAGAGCATCATGACCATACCCAAGTACGTGACCAAACTCATGAACGACTGCAGAGAGAAGATCTACCTCGCCCGAATTAACACTGTCAATAGTTTCAGACCAACCGTGCCCAGCCGCATCATCATCAAACGTAATGCCCGAACCGTCCCATTCAGACAACACCTTACCATCACCTTGTTTACCCAGATCCTTGATATCTAATTCTGTTCCCCTAAGAATTGATAAGACATCTTCACTGGTTCCGAGTTCAGCCAGGTAGCCAATC
>WTCN01000294.1 GCA_013138555.1 Methyloprofundus sp.
TTGGGCCATGATTCAGCGATAGCCTTATGTAGTTCTTCAACAAAATCAACCCCCGGTATCATTTTGACATGTCTTAAGTCTGCACCTGCGATAACGATGCCATACGGGTGTATAGGGTAGGCTGGATTAGGAACCATGACGGTGTCGCCTGGCCCAAGCGTTGCTAGTGCCAGGTGAGCCAGACCTTCTTTAGAGCCGATGGTAACAATCGCTTGCGTTTCGGGGTCTAAATCAACATCATAACGGTCTTTATACCAATTACAGATGGCGCGTCTAAGCCTAGGGATACCACGCGATACCGAATAACGGTGGGTATCACCGCGTTGAGTCGCCTCCACCATTTTGTCGACTATATGTTTCGGTGTGGGCTGGTCTGGATTGCCCATGCCAAAATCAATAATATCTTCGCCTTGTGCCCGTGCTTTTGCTTTTAAATCATTGACGATATTAAAGACATAAGGCGGTAGGCGACTGATACGGTGAAATTCTTCCATTAGGGACTCTTAAAAAAATGGTTATTGTGTGATGATGTGTTTAATTATTAGCTCAACCCACTAACTTACTGTTGTTAGCGTGATATGTCAAATTGAGTTTTATAGTTTTTGCAATCTGTATGCGCGTTTATGTGGAAATATTCTGTGTTTAAAGCTGTAAAATGCTGATAATTCAATACAGTGTGCCTATTTTATCAGAAGTTTTTGCAATCTAAGCTTAAGGCCCTTACAATAAAATTATTAATTAGTTAATTATTTTATTTATTTGAAAGTTACTATAAGGGATTCAATCATGCCTATCACTGACCTTAATGCCCTTCAACAAGCACTTGCAAATGTGAGGCTTGAATCATTGGAAATATCACCGCAATTGCAGGCATTGCCGCAGGAAGCCTTGTTGAATGGCAAGTTGACAACAGGGGACATCATTGAAGCCTTACATCATTAATGCCTCTTTATCCTGATAGTATTGAACCTGAATATTACACCCCCTTAATTGAATTATTAAAAAGGCTGATGCGATAGACCATAGTATCGTAGGTTGGGCTACTGTCTTTTTGGTAACCCAACAATTCAATATAAGCTATATGCCTGAAAATGTTGGGTTAGCTTGTTGCGCTGACGCTTAACAAGCTAGCCCAACCTACGCGCTATGGTGCATGGAATGCACCCTACAAGCTTGTAATAAATTACAACACATCCGCCGCATGATCAGCCAGGCGCGACCGTTCGCCACGTTTTAGTGTGATATGCGCGCCATGCTCCCAGGATTTAAATTTATCCACTACATAGGTCAGACCTGAGCTAGTCGCAGTTAAATAAGGGGTATCAATTTGTGATAAATTTCCGATACAAATAATTTTTGTGTCTGGACCGGCTCGGGTAATCAGGGTTTTTAGCTGTTTTGGGGTCAGGTTTTGTGCTTCATCAATAATAAGGTAGCGATTTAGGAAGGTACGACCACGCATAAAATTAAGTGAACGAATTTTAATCTTGTTCATCAGAATGTTTTTAGTGACATCCTTTTCCCAGTCGGTATCCTCTTCCTGTTTGCCTAAAAGTTCGAGGTTATCAATCAGCGCGCCCATCCACGGAGTCATTTTTTCTTCTTCAGTCCCCGGTAGGAAACCGATATCTTCACCAACAGGCACTGTTTCACGAGTCATAACGATTTCGTAATAGAGTTTGTCATCCATGGTTTGAGATAAGCCGGCAGCGAGAGCTAACAGTGTTTTTCCTGTTCCTGCTGTGCCTAAAAGAGTAACAAAGTCAATCTCGGGGTCCATTAATACATTGAAGGCAAAATTTTGCTCGCGGTTTTTGGCATAAACGCCCCAGGCTGAATGATGTCCCTCTCTATAGTTTATTGCCAGCTCCAGTGTCGCAGTATTGTTATCAACTGACCTTACTATGGCTTCAAAATCAGAGTTATTTTCTATATATAAATATTGATTCGGATACCAGTCAGTGATCAGAGGTCCCTCAAGCTTGTAAAATGTACGTCCTTCTGCTATCCAGGATTGCATTTTATGGCCATGAGTATCCCAGAAATTATCAGGCAGGGCAGTTGCACCACTATACAGCAGGTCTATATCATCCAGTGTCTGATCGCTATGATAGTCTTCTGCTTTTAACTCCAGAGCCGCCGCCTTGATGCGCATATTAATATCTTTAGAAACTAAGATTACCTGCGTATCAGGGAGTTGTTTGACTAAAGTCAGAACAATACTCAAAATTGAGTTATCAGCAATATTGCCTGGCATGGAGTCGGGCAAGGCAGCGGTCATCTGCTGGGTCTGGAAATACAAGCGACCTTCTAAAGCACTTTCTTTTTGCCCTGAGCTTTGTAATTGAGAGAGTGGCAGTCCTTCTTTAATATCGTCCTGATTCCTGCCTTTTAATAAATCATCAATAAAACGACTGACCTGACGTACATTTCTTGCGACTTCGGTCCTGCCCCTTTTAGCATGATCGAGTTCTTCGAGTACGATCATGGGAATAAAAATATTATGCTCCTGAAAATGAAATAAAGCCGTAGGATCATGCATTAAGACATTGGTGTCCAGAACGAACAATTTTTTTGCTGCGCTAATATTCATTATTCACTCTCCATGTCAGATAGTTTTTGCAGAACCTCATCAATATGAATTTTTACTTTCACTTTGCGCCACTCATGAATTAACACACCGTCAGGGTCAATCAAAAAAGTACTACGCTCTATGCCTAGCACCTTTTTTCCATACATGTTTTTCATTTTGATCACATCAAACAACTGGCATAGCACTTCTTCTTTATCGGACAATAAGTCAAAAGGAAAGCTTTGTTTCGTTTTAAACCCCTCATGGACACGTACACTATCCCGGGAAACGCCGAGGATAACAGTATTGTGCTGCTCAAACCGGGTAATGTTATCGCGAAAATTTTGTCCTTCAGTGATACAGCCAGGCGTGTTGTCTTTGGGATAAAAATAGAGTAAAACGTATTTTCCTTTATAAGCGGATAATTGAATGCTTTTATCCCCAGTGGACAGAGCTTCAAAATTGGGTACTTGTTTACCTATGCTGACAGTGGACATGCTGGTTCCTTGCTTATGAGTGGTGTGCGTTTAGCGTAGCATAAATCTGGGCAGGGAGGGTAAAAGAAAACAGGGTTGCTTTGTTTTATGGTTGAGGTGTGTAGGATGGGCAAAGGGCTTTTTCGTGCCCATCTTTTACTGTATTAGTGATGGGCACGGGATAAAGCTCCTTTGCCCATCCTACAGCTGCTTAAGTTGTTTTGTGCATATAGTGAACATAGGCAACAGGGCTATTCGCCCTGTATCCCGACTTTCAGTCGCCAAACTCTCTAACCCACCCGTTTTTAGCGGGGGGTTGTTTAGTGTTGAGTTTTTTGCTGTCAAGAAATATGAAAATCAGATGAATCAAGAGATGGTTAATAGACTAAGGTATATTGAACAGCTGATTTCGATCCAAAGCTGCCAGTCGATGACCCGTTACAGTTTACCGAAATTTGACCTAGTGCTATGATGATCAGCCTAGTAGCATAAAGATTTTTAGGAGGTTCCTTGCTTCAGAAATTAGCACGATTTATCAAGCGTATTTCCAGTGTTCCTGTATTGGTAGCATTGATATTAATCTCGGTTCTCTTCCCAGCTCTATTGTTTCCTGCTCACGGGCTAGGTGATATCAGGCTGCTCGATCTATATTTCTCCTATAGCCCCGAGCAAGTCTACGAAAATCTAGCTAGGCTTGGTGAGGAAGGCCGTAGTGCCTATACCTGCATGGCGCTAACTTCGGACCTGGTATTTCCAGTTATCTATTCATTGGCTTTGTCCGTCGCCCTCATGCTGACCCTGAAAAAGCTGTTTCCACCGACTAGCCGATTCCTGTTCTTGTGTCTGTTTCCTTTCCTAATCGTCATTGCCGACTGGTGCGAGAATCTGAGTCTAGCCTTTGTTACACGAGTTTTTCCTGAACCGGCTGACTTGGTTGTTAGTTCCGCCAGCTTTTTTACATCACTAAAGTGGTCTCTTGTCGTACTGACGCTATTGATGCTACTGATGGCAGTGGTTATTCGGATCATCAGTGATATTGGTGAGAGCTAACAATACATGCCTCTCTGTTCTGCTAGCGATCGCATATTTTTTTATGGAAAAGCAAGAGAGCCTGAGTGTTTAGTCGTCTTATTACTATTGTAACCATTCAATAATATGTTCTTCTAAATCATTAACCTGTGATTCTTTCATCGCAAAACTACAAATTGAGACACCTGCATCTTTTACGCTTTCTTGTGTACCAGAAATTAAAGGGTGCCAGTCAGCCAATTTTTTACCATCACTAAGCAGGCGGTATGCACAGCTTGCGGGAAGCCAGGTATATTCAGCAAAATCATGCTGTTTTAAATCAATGCATTCAGGCACTAGAGTCGTGCGTTGCGTATATTGTGTACAACGGCAAGTCTCTAAATCAATTAAATCACAGACCGCACTGGTAAAAAATATTTCGCCACTGTCTTCATCTTCTAGCTTATTTAGGCAACACTTAGCGCAGCCATCGCATAGAGATTCCCATTCTTCCCGGGTCATTTCCGATAGTTTTTTTGTTTCCCAGAACTTCATCAGTGTTATATACCTATTAAATGATCTATATTTTATAGAGGCTTAGAAAGATAAATATCATATTTTACTGTGCATACTATAATACACTTCGTACCCTTCTGGATATGGTTTTTAGAATAGTACTGGAAGTCATACGCTGTCTTGAGTTTTAATATGTTTTGCGAGGTCGCTGGATACTTATGCATTGTTTTATATTACTTAAGCTATATGAGCTGTTATTTGAAGCGCATGTTTGTGGCAGTGTAAAGTATAATGACGGGTGCCGTTATATTTAATCGCCTGACAGTGTGCTGTTAGTGACGGTATAGCTGATTTAAAATATACAAAGGAAAAATAGATGAAGATTACCATCGCAGGCACTGGATATGTGGGCCTATCTAATGCAATGCTTCTGGCACAAAATAATGAAGTGGTGGCGCTTGATATTATTGCAGAGAAAATTGACTTACTGAATGCAAAGAAGTCACCTATTGTGGATGCTGAAATAGAAGATTTTCTACAAAATAAGTCACTCAACTTCAAAGCAACACTCGACAAAGAGGAAGCTTATAAAAATGCAGATTTTATTATTATAGCCACCCCGACTGATTATGATGTGGAAACCAACTATTTCAACACGCAGTCGGTTGAGGCAGTCATTAAAGATGTTATGGCAGTTAATCCTAGTGCTGTTATGGTTATAAAGTCAACAGTGCCAGTCGGTTACACGGCAAAAATAAGTCAGGAACTGGGCAGTGAAAATATTATTTTTTCACCGGAGTTTTTAAGAGAAGGCAAGGCTTTATATGATAACCTACATCCTTCCCGAATTATTGTCGGAGAGCGTTCGCAGCGAGCTGAAAAATTTGCCGGTTTGCTGGTAGAGGGGGCGGTGAAAAAAGATATTGCGGTGTTATTTTCTGATTCTACAGAAGCTGAAGCGGTTAAGTTATTTTCTAATACTTATCTGGCTATGCGAGTTGCCTATTTTAATGAGCTTGATAGTTATGCTGAGACACATGGCTTGAATGCAAAACATATTATTCAGGGGGTAGGCTTAGACCCGCGTATTGGTGATCACTATAATAATCCTTCATTTGGCTATGGCGGATACTGTCTGCCAAAAGACACAAAACAATTGAGAGCTAACTATAAAGAGGTGCCGAATAGTCTTATTAGCTCAATTGTCGAAGCCAATAGTATGCGCAAAGATTTTATTGCTGACTCAATTATTAAACGTAACCCTGCGGTAGTGGGGATTTACCGCTTAATTATGAAAAGTGGTTCTGACAATTTTCGTGCGTCATCTATCCAGGGAATTATGAAGCGTATTAAAGCGAAAGGCATAGAAGTTGTTGTTTATGAACCAGTGCTTCAAGAGGACTCATTTTTTCACTCAAAAGTTATCAATGACTTGAGCGAGTTTAAGAAAGTGTCGGATGTTATTGTTGCTAACCGCTTATCTGCTGAACTTGGAGATGTGGAGAGTAAGGTTTATACACGGGATTTATTTGGCAGTGATTGATTGGAGTGATAAAAATCTACCTGATTGCGTAGCAGGCTTAGTTATTTATCAAAAAACCACTGAGTCATTCGCCATCTTTTATTTTATTATCCTCGTCATTCCTGCTAACAGCATACAGGAATGACGAGGGTATTTGAATAGAGTTGAAGGTTGCCAGGAGAACTTATGGATAAATAACTTTAGGTGCAAAGTTTGCAGCAGGATATTTTGGGTCAAAAACTGACTTTTCCCCCATCTGTTGTTTAAACCCTAATGCTATAACAGCCTCTTTGTCTTGAAAAATAACTTTAGGTTGAAAACTTGTGGCCGGGTATTTTGGGTCAAAAACTGATTTTTCAGCCATCGTTTGTCTGGAGCCTGCCGCTTTAGCTTCCTGGTCTTGATAAATAACTTTAGGTTGAAAACTGGTCGCAGGATATTGACTATCATTGCTATTGGCAGAACTAACGCTGGGGATTAAAGTTATTGCGGCAGTAAGCATGCCGATCATAAGTGATGTTTTCATATAAGCTCATTCTCCATTGAGGGGTTTTATAATTTTTGCTAGAAAGCGCTATAATAACTTAGTTATTTCAGGATAATCAATAAATAACTGTTGTCTGAACTGTTCTATTTTTATTTCCTTGTTCCTGTCTTTTCTAGGGATAGTGACTGTGACCTCAGTGATAACCGACATGGGGCGAGTATCAAGAAAAATCAAGCGGTCGGCTAAAGCAATTGCTTCGCGTAAATCGTGGGTGACATATAAGACTTTATGTGGGCGTTTACTCCATAAGTCGATCAGTAATTGTCGTACCTGGCGGGCGGTAGGTGGGTCTAAGGAAACAAAAGGCTCATCCATTAGCAGCAAGTCGGGATCCGTGGCAAAGGCACGAATAATGGAAACGCGGCGGCTCATGCCTAAAGATAAATGCTCAGGAAAGCTATCTTTTTCGGCTGTTAGCCCCATATTTTCCAGGAGGAGCGCCAGAATCTCTGGTTTTGCGTGAGAGGCTAATTCAATATTTTCCTGTACAGTACGCCAGGGCAGTAAGCGTGGGTTTTGAAATACATAACCAACCTTGGGCTTTAAGTGTTGCGGGTCGAGTTCAATGGAGCCAGTAAAGCGGGTGTCTAAGCCTGCCAGAATATTTAATAGTGTTGTTTTGCCACAGCCGGAAGGCCCCACCAGACAAACAAATTCGTTATTACCCAGATTTATTTCCAGATCTTTAATGACTTGTTTGGTCGTTTTGTCCGCAGGGTTAATATATGATTTATCAATCACCTGAATAGCAAGCTTGCTCATCGACGCCACCTTTGTGCCTGTTTATCTAAAGGTTTGAGTATTAATAGTTCAATGCCTTGAATCAGTGTCACAAAAGCGACGGTATAGGCCAGAATACTGGCAACATCAAATAACTGGAAAAATAAATGCAACTGATAGCCCATGCCATCGCTACGCCCCAGCATTTCTACGACGAGAACAATTTTCCAGATTAAGGCTAGGCCCGAGCGTGTTGCAGCCATGACAAAAGGGTGTAATTGCGGCCAGATAACATGACGTAAGGTTTTGCTTTTACTAAAGCGGTAACACTGAGCCATATCTAATAATTCTACATCCAGAGCACGGGTGCCTTCGCGGATAGTGACGATGACATTAGGAAGTTTGTTGATAACGACAGCAAGAATAGCGGCTACTTCATTTAGACCAAACCAGACATAGCATAAAATAATAGTCACTAAGGCGGGTATATTAAGAAAGATGACCAGCCAGTTATCGAAAAAATAATCTAATGGCTTATGTCGCCCTAGAAGTATGCCGATAGCACAGCCTAACAGCATGGCAATACTAAAGCTAATGAATAGACGGTATAAAGTCTTGCCTAAATGATGAGGCAGTTGCCCCGTGCTGATTTCATCAAGCAGTACATTGACGACAACTAAAGGTGTGGGCAGGGTGGGCGTATTTAAATAACTGGCAAGCGCGTACCATAATGCTAAAAAAAGACTGATGGATAGCAAGGCAAGTACTGCTGGGCGATAGATAAGGGGCATAGCTAATTTTAAACGTCTTGTGTTAGTGGTTTTTCACTGCTCTGGTTTATTTAAGCATCAATGCATTTAATTCGGCCAAACGTTCAGGCGTACCAATATCCATCCAGAAACCGTGGTACAACTCGGCAGTGATGCGTTTTTCTTGCATAGCGTCTTTTAATAGCGGGCCAAGAGCTGATTTCCCCTGGGCTAGCTGAGAAAATAAATCCGGGTGATAAAGCCCTATGCCACTATAAGTATATTTTGGACTGCCTTCTGCTGATGCAATTGAGTGAGAACCTAAGGCAAAGTCACCTGCGGGATGATGGGCAGGGTTATTTACCAGCACTAAATGTGCTAAATCACAGCTTTTATTGCTTAAATTCTGCAGCGGGAAGTCACAGCTTATATCACCGTTCACCACTAAAAATGGCTTACTGCCCAGTAGCGGTAAGGCTTTTTTTATGCCGCCGGCTGTTTCCAGAGCAGAAGTTCCGCCTTCTCTGGAGTAGACGATGTTGGCCTGATAGCGCGAACCATCTCCCAGATAGTGTTGTATTTGTTCGCCTAAGTGAGCCAGGTTAATGACGATGTCGGCAATGCCAGCAGCGACCAATGCCTCTATTGTATACTCAATCAGTGGTTTACCGGCTACTTTTAATAAGGGCTTGGGGGTATGGTCCGTTAACGGGCGCATTCTTTCGCCCCGGCCTGCCGCTAAAATCATCGCTTTCATAGCGCACGTTTGCTCACAGGTAAAACAATTTCCACTAAAAATGCATGAAAATCCTGTAGCTCTGGATAACGTTGACTAATATTAATCACGTAATCAAGCGTACGTGGAATATCACCCAGATAAATGCTTTTACCATCTCTGATATTAAGCCGCGAGAAAATGCCGATGGCCTTTAGGTGTCGCTGTATGCCCATCAGGTCAAAGTCACGCTGAAACTGGCTAAAATCACAGTCTATTAAGCGAGTGTCTCTTAATTGCTGGTAATAAACTTTTAGATAGCACTCAATCTGAGTTTCAGGCCAGCTGATATAGCAGTCTCTTAATAAGGAAACGGCATCGTATGTCACGGGGCCAATGACGGCATCCTGAAAATCAATAATTCCAGGGTTATTCGTTGTTAAATGCATTAAATTACGTGAATGATAATCCCTGTGTACGCAAACTTGAGCTTGTTGCAGTGCCGAGTTAATCAATAACTCGTTGCAGTTTTTGATAACACCCTGTTGTGCACTACTAAGGTTTAGTTCACATTGCCGAGCAATAAACCAGTCTGTAAATAAATGTAATTCTGTTTGTAATAGCTCTGCATTATAATAAGGTAAGTCACAGGTTTTAATGTTGACATTTTTCTGTAGGGTTATAAGACTATCTAATGCATCTTTATATAGCGGCTCTGCCGTCGAATTATTTAGGCAGTCTAACAGGCATTGTGCACCAAAATCTTCGAGTAGTAAAAAACCTTGCTCGGTGTTTTGCTGGATAATGTCTGGCACATTGACCTGTGCCTGAGCAAAAAGTTGTGCAATTTTTATAAAGGGAGCCGTCTCTTCTTTATCCGGGGGGGCATCCATAACAATATAATAACGCTGTGCATATTGCACTCTAAAATAGCGCCTAAAACTGGCATCGCTAGATGCCGCTACAAACTGGATTATGTCCAGATTTAGGTCATTTGTTAGCCAGTTAAGTATGGCTTTTGCTCGGTCATCACTTGCCGTTATCATTTCTTTTATAAAGAGCCTGGAAAATAAGGTAAAATAGTCGGTCGCTATTTTATGATATTTTGCCTGAGTATGTGGGCTTTATTGCAATTTTTCCTGGATTCCTAGACTACATGTTGCTGCGTTTATTATTTTATTTTATCAGTATATCAATGATGTTATTGAATATCGTTGCGGCAGATGAGCCGGGCTTAAAATGTAAAAAAACAAGTGTTCAGCAGCAATGTGCTATGTCTGGAGCAGCAAATACTGACGCTGCAGCACTGCAAGAAACAAATAGCTGGTGGTTTGCCGATACTTACGATGCTGCACAGGAGCAGGTTTTTATGCGTTTGCAAGCAGAGTTTGAGCAGGACCCCTGGAGTATCTGTACTTTACAGGTAGGCGCTGGCCCAGCGGATTACTCTTACGATAAACGCTTGCGCGAAACAATGCCAATGAATGTTTTTGCTAATAGCAGTGAAATGTTTGATGCCGAGCTTATTAGCTTCTCGGGGGATATAGACCTGCAGCGAGCGGATCAGCATGTTATGGCAAATCATATTGACTATAACGAGGCGGCAGGTATTCTCGATTTATATGGCAATATTTTGTATAGCGATTCAGGAATGGCATTGCATAGTCAGTCAGCGCGAGTGAATTTGTATGAAGACCGGTCTTTGTTGCGTGATGTGTCTTTTGTCATACCGACCTCACCGATGCGTGGTAGCGCAAGTGTGGTGTACCGCGATAGCCCGAGTTTTAGTCGTTATAAAGATGTGACTTATACCGCCTGTGCGCCAGGTAATCAGGACTGGATGTTGCATGCATCGCGCATGAAGGTCAATAATGAAACGGGGCGTGTCGCTATTAAACATGGCTGGATGGAATTTAAAAGTGTGCCTGTCATGTATTTTCCCTATGGCTCCTTTCCGGTTGATGATCGACGCTTAAGCGGTTTATTAACGCCGACACTGGGCGTGTCAGGGCGTAGTGGTTTTGACATCAGCCTGCCTTTTTACTGGAATATTGCACCTAACTATGATCTGACTTTAACCCCGCGCTATATGACCGAGCGAGGATTTATGCTGGGGACGGATTTTCGCTATTTATGGCATGAGTCAAGTGGTGAAATTAATGTTGAGGTTCTGCCTGAAGATCAACTCACCAATGAATTGCGCTGGGGTGGAAGTTTTTTGCATACAACGCACTTTACTAAAAACCTAAAACTGGCCATAGATGCCAATTATGTGTCTGATAAGGCTTATTTTTCTGATCTGGATGGTACGCTTGGGGTCAATAACCGTAACCGCTACCTAGAGAGTGATGCAGAAATTTCCTATACCTTGCCCTGGATGGCATTGACAACACGTATTGAAAATTTTCAAAATATTGATCCGAATGAGGCAAACAGCAATGTGCCTTATCGACGTCTGCCTCAGGTAAAACTGGATATGTTTAAAGCGTTTGATAGTTTTCCGTTAGAGCTGGCTCTGGATAGTGAATACGTGTATTTCCAGAAACATGACCTCGATGGTGAGCGAGAAGGGCAGCGCTTTAACATTAAACCTTCAGTCAGTTTTCCCTTTGTTTCTCAATCCGGTTTTATTATTCCTAAAGTAGCTTTGCAACATACGCAATACTGGCTTAATAATACCACTAACAGTACAGCAAGTAGTGCCAATAGCTTAAGTAAGACATTACCTATTGTTTCGCTAGATACCGGCCTGTTTTTTGAACGTGATTTTGAATCACTGACGCATACTATCGAACCACGCCTGTATTATTTATATGTGCCTTATACTGACCAAAGTGATATACCTGATTTTGATACCTCTCGATATGATTTTAATAGCAACCAGCTGTTTAGGGATAATGAGTTTAACGGGGTTGATAAAACCCAGAATGCCAATCAAATAACGGCTGCATTAACCACACGTTTAGTGGGGGATGGGAGAGACCGCTTAAAACTCACCGTGGGTGAAATAGTTTATTTTGCCGATAGGAAAGTTAATTTAGCAAGTGATGTAGATAACAGGGTGAATAAAGAAGCATTATCAGATTTAATTGCCGAACTTAGTAGTGAAATAACCAATGAATTAAAATTCACTTCTTATATGCAATGGAGCCATAAAAACAATAAAATAGATCGTGGTAATGTTGATTTACGCTATTTAGGCTTAAGTAATCGGTTTATTTTTAATCTAGGCTATCGTTATCGGGATGAGCGGGAAGGTCAGGTAGGGCAGGATCAGATTGTTGCCTCGGCGATGCTTCCCATTTATGATGGTTGGAGTATCGTTGGTTTATATCGTTATTCATTTCTGGATAGTAAGACGTTAGAATATCTTTATGGTGTTGAGAAAGACAGCTGTTGCTGGCGCTTTAGAGTGATTGGACGGCAATTTATTCGCAGTGATGCCGGTGAGGTAAAACCCGAGAATTCAGTCTTTTTTCAACTGGAATTAAAAGGGCTTACAAGCCTGGGTGACAAGTTAGAAGGCTTTTTGTCAGAAAATATATCAGGATATAGAAAACCAACTTATTGATTAATATGAGAAAAATATATAAGCTAAGTATGAGGAACGCAAGTTTAATAAGGACATTTATCGGGGCATGCCTAGGCGGTTTGCTTATACTGCAGAGTTTTCATGTATCTGCGGCTGAATATCTTGATGGTATAGCCGCCGTGGTTGAGGATGATATTATCCTTGAAAGCGAACTGGCACGTGAAGTTGCTTCCATTGCTGCAAACCTGAGATCTAGTAATGTGCAGTTGCCGCCCGAGAAGGTTTTTTATAAGCAGGTATTGGAACGTTTAATTATTGAAAAATTACAAAGTCAGCTGGCACAGAAAGCCGGCGTTAAAGTGAGTGATGAAATGGTTGATTCATCACTGGCGAATATCGCTCGGCAGAATGGCCTGGATATGCAGGGCTTTAAAAAGGAAATAAGTAATCAAGGTATGGACTTTGAGGTGTTTAGAGAGAATGTGCGTAAAGAAATTATTATTAATCAGTTACGTAGCCATGAAATAGGGGGGCGAATAAAGGTCTCTGAACAAGAGATTGAACATTATTTAGAAACCGAAATCAGTACACAGGATCAGAAGGTGCAATATTCATTAGGGCATATATTGATCGCTGTTTCAGAAGGCGCATCTGCCGAGGCTATACAGGCTGAAGCCGCTGAGGCGCGCTCAGTCACTGAGCAGTTACGTCAGGGGGCGGATTTTCAGCAAATGGCAGTGAGCGTGTCTAATGGAGCGAATGCTTTGCAGGGAGGTAATTTAGGCTGGCGTACCTTAAATCAACTACCGACACTTTTTGTGGATGTGGTTAAAATGATGAATAAAGGCGATGTTGCCGATCCTATTCGTAGTCCAGGGGGCTTCCATATTCTTAAACTAATGGATACGACAGGCGTGGAATCTCATGTGATTACCGAAACACAGGCACGACATATTTTGATTAAAACCAATGAATTAATCAATGATGACGAGGCAAAAAAACGTCTGCAAGCGATTGCGGGGCGTATTGCCGATGGTGATGATTTTGCGATTTTAGCCAAGGCAAATTCCGATGATTCAGGCTCTGCCATACAAGGGGGGGATCTGGGCTGGGTAATGCCAGGCTTACTGGTGCCTCCGTTTGAAAAAGCAATGGCAGAACTGGCGATTAATGAAATCAGTGGGCCAGTACAGACACAATTCGGCTGGCATTTGATTCAGGTTTTAGACCGACGGAATAAAGATAACAGGGAAAATCAGCAGAAAAATCAGGCGCGCGATGAAATTCGTAAAAGAAAGATTGAAGAAGAAACAGAGCTTTGGTTAAGACGCTTACGTGATGAAGCTTACGTCGATATTCGTTTAGGTGTGTTAAATGAATAATAGGGATATTAATTATACGGAAGTAGAAAAACAATTAAGCCTGGAAAAAAAGTTAAAACGCATTATTGCCAAAGAAGATTTAAGCGCGAATAAAGCATTAATTGAAGTCAGTGCCCGCCACTTGAAATTAGATTATCTAGATTTGGCGGCAGCACTATTATTTATAACTGAACCCAAGTCAAAAATCAGTGACAGTGAAAGTAATAAACTCACACTGGAAAAACAAAAGGCACATGAGTTATTACATGCGCAAATGGTGCGCTACCGGATTGAAGTAGGGCGTAATCATAAACTCACTGTTAATTTGATCAAAGATATTTTGGTTGAAGAAGTCGGGGTAGAATGGAAAAAAATTGGTTATGTGGATATATTTGAACACTATACCGTTTTGAGTCTGCCTCCAGGAATGCCTATAGAAATCCTGCAAACCTTCAAGGAGCTGGAAGTGGGCGAGAAAAGAGTAGATATTAAGCGCTTGTCAGGCGCAGGTAAAAAATACCAGGCAGAAAAAAGTTATCGACGCGGAACGCGTAGGCATTACCTGGCAAGCAATAAAAGAAAGGCTGCTCAATCTAATAAAGATAATGCATAAGCTATACAACTTAAATAATATTAAAACAAAAGTATGAATGAAATTCAGTTTGTAGATTCAGTAGCAGAGCTAGGGCTCCTTTGCCAGAAAATGAAACAGGAATCGTGGCTTGCGATTGATACTGAGTTTCTGCGCGAAAAAACCTATTATCCAAAGTTCTGTTTATTACAAATAGCGACACTGGAGTGGGTGGCCTGTATTGACCCTATCGCATTAGAGGGCGAAATGGGTGAGTTATTTGAGATTATTAATGATCCGGCTATTATAAATGTCTTACATTCTTGCCGACAAGATGTGGAGATTTTTTATCACCTTACTGGTAAATTACCTGGACCTGTTTACGATACCCAGTTAGTTGCACCCTTATTGGGGTTTCAGGAAAATCCGGGTTATGCCATGCTGGTTTCTGGGTTTTTGAATATCAATTTAAGCAAAACACATACCCGGACGGACTGGAGTCAGCGTCCTTTATCTGCTGAACAAATACAATATGCCGCAGATGATGTAATTTATCTGGCTAAAATTTATCAAATGATGCTGGAAAAATTGCAGGTATTAGGGCGTGAGGATTGGTTAAAAGAAGATTTTGCGCAATTAATGAACCCTGACTTGTACGACATTCCGCCTGAAGATGCCTGGTTGAAAATCCGAGGTAAAAATAAATTAACCGGTAAACAGTTAGCGATAGTACAGGTTCTGGCAGAATGGCGTGAAAAAATGGCAAAAAAGGACAATAAGCCTAAGAACTGGATTTTGCGCGATGAATTAATTCTGGATATGGCAAAATTGCAACCGACAGACATGCAGGCCGTGGCTAAAATACGCGGCATTAATGATGGTTTTGTCAGGCGTAATGGACAGTTGGTATGTCAGTTGATTGAAAAAGCTCAACAATTGCCTGGTCTGAAGTTAAAAAGCAAGACAAATAACAAAAAAACACAGCAACAAGAAGCAGTGCTGGATATTTTGACTGGACTGGTACGCCTGCGTGCCGATGAGAACTCTTTAAATCCTGTGATTTTGGCGACACGTAAAGATCTCGAAGGGCTATTGCTGGATGATCAGGAAAGTCCATTACTGCATGGCTGGCGCTATAGTATGGTTGGGCAGGAATTACAGAATATGTTACAAGGAAAGGTGTCGATCTCGCTGGATAAAAATAATTTACGAGTGCAGGAAGGCCCGAGTGTTTAATTTGTATAAAAGTCATGTAGGGTAGGTAGTAAATGGTGGGCAGAAAAGCGTTGCCCACCCTACCTGGTTTGAATGAAATGTTTTTTTAAATTACTGAGTGTCACAAAGGCGGAGTTGATAATGCCTAGCCGCGTTAATTCACTGGGTAAAGCGACACCTGCATCGCCATGCATTTGATAGGTAATGTGAATGCTATCCTGTGTCGGGGAGAGTTTAAATTGCCAATACCCATCTGAATAACGCATTTGCGCTGTTCCTTCAAGTTCTGGTAGTTGTTGCTGAATATAGCGTGGAAGTTTCGATTGTTTAATATTTTTTAATTTAACGGTATAAGTGTTATTTTGTTTATCGAAACGGGTCTTTGATTTCATGACAGTGTAGCGATTTTTGAATGGCCAGGGTAAGCTGCTTAATTTATAGATATACCCATCACTTAGCTTGAGCATTTTGATGCATTTATAGCGCCAGACCGGGCAGTGCTCAGCATCATTAATAAATGCGAAGAGCTCCTCTATCGTTGCCATGATATTCATTTCACCCCTAAATTCAGGATAATCCGAATTAGCGAGTGTACGCGTATAGATCTTGATGCCATTTTTATGTTTGACCAATTCCCAGTTATGCTTATTTTCAAGAGCAGCTAGGGGGCTTGCGAAAAAAAATAGTAAGAGTGATACTTTTAAAAAAAACATATTGAAAAATGTACCTATAAAATGCCAGATGCAAAAAATATTTTAGCAGATATTCCCGCCCAGTTACCCCAGGAATTATTTACCAGTTTATTGCAGAATGAACAGTTACATATCGAAAGGATTGTTTCCAGAGGACATGCGAACACAAAAGAAGAGTGGTATGACCAGGCTCATGATGAATGGCTGATATTAATACAGGGAGCAGCCATTCTGGAATTTGCAGGGCAGGCGGAGTTTAAAACCTTACAGGCTGGAGATTATTTGCTTATTCCGGCACATTGCAGGCATCGTGTAGAGTGGACAGAGCGGGATATAAACAGTATTTGGCTAGCGGTGCATTTCTAACGTGTTTATGTAATGCCATACTGGATAAAGACGGCTATAAGGGAAGCTTGTTATCCTTGAGCAATTCAAAACTACCGCTTGTGCCATTGACATTGTATGTATATACCCCCGACTGTAAACCATACACTGATAAAGGAATAAGCTGTTCGAAGGGAGAGGCGGCGGCGGTACATGTTTCCCCCTGCTGGTTAATGTCAAGTGAATTGATCACGACTTCAAACAGTCTATCTTCCAGACGCTGGTTAATTTGCCCCATGCCTTTGCAAGCATTGATAAACTGACCATTTACCATAAGAAACACTTGTTGAGGTAGGTCTTTGGTAATAAACACATCAACACTATCTATCTGCTGTATCAGTGTGACATCATCGCCTGTCACTTTAACATCGAGTAACTCCCATGTTCCCTGTTCTGTCAGTTGAAATCTTGCATCCTGATATTTTCCTACCTGATCTGCGGTATCAATTCGGGGAATGTTTAGCAGCCCCTCTTCTTTGTAACAAGGGGGAAGGCTGGGAGAGGGCTGGGCTGGTATCGGTATCGTCATTATCATATCTTGTTCGATGTACAGTACCAGTGAGTGATGGCTTAACCTTTCTGCTTCTTTTGCATCCATGAATATATGAATAGCATTGATTGTTTGAAATATTGCGCTTATCTTACCGTTAGTGCCCAGCAGTTCAGCTAGCTCTTCTTTGCTTTTCCCTTTAACCAGTGGTTGCTCAGTGCCGAGCGGATCTTTGAAAGCAATAATATATGAGCCTTCTATAAACTTACTTGCCGGTGTCTGGCATGTTTCGGCGGCGTATATTGATACTGTTGAGCTTGCTGCTAGCAGCGCTATGATCATTGCTGCTGGTATTATTTTATGGCTCATGGCTTTGCTTCCTGACTATAATGTTACGCAACATATTGAAAAACAGGTTTTTAAACTCCAGTTTAGAGATATTACGTTTTCTGTTTAAATGCTTTGAGAATGATCAATACCTTCGCCAATTTAAATTTTGGTCAAAAAAGCCAATTTCAGACCTATATAGATCAATCACTTATAAATTAAAATTGCACGAATAATAGCTATTTTTTCATTTTGGCGAAGGTATTTAATGATGCTGTATTTTACTTGCGTGGGAAGGGTAGTATTTTCATTGTCTCATTCTTATCCCTATATTCGTATACGTAACATCCGCTTTAATATGCACAGGCAATAAAGCGATTATCACTGAAGTGGTAAAATATGGCAATAAAAATACGCATAAAATTGTTAATGGTATTAATGAATCTATAGATTCTCAGAAATTTAATTTCCACTTTGAATCATAGGATGTGCTGAGGCACGAAGCGCATCGCGCTAAAAGGTGCGCTTCGTGCCTCAGCACACCCTATGCCATTTCAATAAGGTGTATAGACGTTATTTACCTGAGAATCTACAGATAATAATTTCCCCATCTCTTATTGATTGCATGTCTCGGTACATCCTGTGCATCGCGAAGTATAATAGCTCACAGTAATATATAAATAGAATATCAAAATATAAATATGAAAACACCCAAAATCGGATTTATCAGCTTAGGCTGCCCAAAAGCATTAGTCGATAGCGAGCGCATTTTAACCAAGTTACGCTCTGAAGGTTACGAGGTTGCCCCTAATTATGACGGTGCTGATATGGTCGTGGTCAATACCTGTGGGTTTATTGATGCAGCGGTTGAAGAGTCATTGGATAGTATCGGTGAAGCGATTAG
>WTCN01000150.1 GCA_013138555.1 Methyloprofundus sp.
GGTATTGAGTCGGTTAGAAGGTAATAATCATATCCATAGCAAATTCAACCTGGTCATTGCCACGGTTGTTATTGAAGGCTTTTTCATCAGCCCAGTCATAACGCACTTCTGGACGTAGTTTTAACCAGCTTAGTGGGCTATAGTTTACGCCAAAAGAGGCGGCAAGATAATTGGCACCTATGGGGCCTACACGGTTAGCTCCACCTTTATCGTTAAACCATTCTGCGCGTAGGCCAAAGCTTAATTTGTCGTTAATGTCATACATCACATATTGGTTGATACCAAACCAGTTGCCATCCTGTTGACCCACTGAGTCTGCGCGGATTTGAGTACCAAAATCATGTTGGAATATATAATGAAAATTATCAGTAAAATCATGGGTTGCAACGATGCTGTACATCGTTCTATTGCTAGCCTCCGTATCACTTGTATCTCCGGATATTAGTTGCACCGTGACCGATGAAGCCTGGTCATTACTCGTCCAGCTACCGCCCCCTAGAAAGCTCCAGGCTCCTGGGTTTTCTGTCATATTATCCCAGCCCATGACCGCTCCACCATTGACAGAGAAGTTGTCATTTATGTCGTAGCTAAACATCACGCCTGTATGGGTAAAGGGTTCTGCATATAGCATGGTATAGGCATGTGAATAGAAAAAGTTGTCAGGTGCAGTGACGACTTCATAGCCAATAGTGGTATAGAAATGCCCAAGCTTGGCGGTAAGGCCGTTACCTAGCGGCGCGTAAACTTCTAAATAGAGTTGTGGAATGGCAATATCATAATAGTGATTATCAGTCCAGTCATCATCCCAGCCGGATGCCTGGGTAAACCTTGCGTCAGTACCATACATAAAATCAAAGCGTCCCCCAATATCCCAATGGCTTCCGCCAGAGTTGACTGCACGCTCAATATAAAAATTTAGCTCATTAAATAAAACTTCGTTGACACGATCATTAAATAAAATCGGGGCATTGGTCGTGCCACCATTTGTATTGCCTGTAATACCAGCTGATGCCCACATGCCGACTTCAAAGCCTGTATCTTGCATAAAAGATGTGTTATTGATACTAAAGCCAGTTAAGGATTCAATCATACCTGCATCAGATGATACCTCGGGGGCAGTATCATCAGCGAATACCTGAAAGCTTGCCAAAAGTACGGCACTACTTAAAAGGGTACGTTTGAATATTTTCTTTCTGTTCATAATAATTCTTAAATTAATTAAAAGAGTCGTTATCTATGCATTACAGCAGATAAATAACCGAGAAGCTAAAGCTTTCATCTATAGCGAGTGAGTACATCATCGTTAATCTGGCCTTGTCACTATAACTTGAGCTTTTTAGACTTAGCTTAAGGATAAGCATGTTGTGTGCCAAAGTATATGTTATTGTATGTAAAGTAAAAAAAAGTCAATCTATTTCGGTTTAATGTTTCTATGTATCAAAGTGGTGCGCTCGTTCTTTTTGGTGCGTTTTTGTGGTGCAGTTGGAGAAAGGGGATTTATCAAGAACTTTAAAAACAATGACTTAAATGTTGGCATATAGTGTGCTTACTAACACTGTGAACTTCTTAGATAATGGAGACTTAAATGAAATTGATTACAGCAATTGTTAAACCTTTTAAATTGGATGATGTGCGTGAAGCTTTGTCAGATATAGGTTTAGCTGGTGTTACAGTAACAGAAGTAAAGGGCTTTGGTCGTCAAAAAGGACACACGGAGCTTTATCGTGGTGCAGAGTATGTTGTCGATTTTTTACCTAAAGCAAAAATTGAAGCTGCAGTGTCTGATGATTTAGTTGACCAGGCATTAGAAGCGATTACTAATGCCGCTAATACGGGGAAAATTGGTGATGGGAAAATCTTTGTCACTAATTTAGAACAGGTCATTCGTATTCGTACTGGCGAAACTGGAAATGAAGCGATATAACAACAATAAGACAGTGAGGTAATATAAATGGAACACGTGGATAAGCTAATTGAATTAAGTTATGCATTAGATACGTTTTATTTCTTAATCAGTGGTGCTTTTGTGATGTGGATGGCAGCTGGATTTGCCATGCTGGAAGCAGGTCTGGTAAGAGCGAAAAACACCACCGAGATTTTAACCAAGAATGTCGCGCTATTTGCCATAGCCTGTACGATGTATATGTTATGTGGTTACAATTTCATGTATCCGGCAGAAGCAGTTAATAGTATCTGGCCGGGTATGGGTTTCTTGCTAAGTGCAGATCATACTGCTGCAGATGTTTTAAAAAGTAATGGCGACACCTATTACTCAAAAATGGCCGATTTCTTTTTTCAGGTGGTCTTCGTCGCAACAGCAATGTCTATTGTTTCAGGTGCGGTAGCTGAACGTATGAAATTATGGGCATTTTTAGCCTTCTCAGTGGTCATGACAGGATTTATATATCCGATTCAGGGTTACTGGAAATGGGGCGCAGGTTTTCTTGATCAACTAGGCTTTTTAGATTTCGCAGGGTCTGGCGTTGTGCACTTATGTGGTGCAACAGCTGCATTAGCGGGCGTAATATTATTGGGCGCACGTAAAGGTAAATATGGACCTAATGGTGAAATTCATCCGATTCCCGGTTGTAACATGCCTTTAGCAACATTGGGTATGTTTATTTTATGGATGGGCTGGTTTGGTTTCAATGGGGGCTCCGAGCTTAAAATTACTGATATTGGTGAGGCAAATGCGGTTGCCATGGTTTTTGTTAATACCAATGCTGCGGCAGCAGGTGGTGTTATTTCTGCACTATTTACAGCGCATCTTTTATTTGGCAAAGCTGACTTATCAATGACATTAAATGGTGCATTAGCAGGTCTGGTTGCGATTACTGCCGAGCCATTAACACCAACCCCTCTTTTAGCAGCAATTGTGGGTGCTATCGCAGGTGTTCTGGTTGTTTTCTCAATTATTGGCCTGGATAAACTGAAGATTGATGATCCGGTTGGTGCTATATCAGTGCATGGTGTTGTAGGGATCTGGGGTTTATTAGCAGTCTGTCTGTCAAATGATGAAGCTACTTTAGTTGCACAGCTGACCGGTATTGCAACAATTTTCGGTTTTGTCTTCGTAACAAGCCTGATAACCTGGTCTATTATCAAAGTTATTATAGGTATTCGTGTGACTGAAGAAGAAGAGTATCAAGGTGTAGATTATTCAGAGTGTGGAATGGAAGCATACCCTGAATTTACTAACTCTGGTAAGTAATAGTTGATTATTATTCATAAGCCAGAGATAGAGTATGGTTGTTTAGTCTGCAAGATTATAGCGGGTTAAAGCAATACATTCTGAATGTATTGTATATTTGCAAGGGATTGCCTGGTTTGATGTGGTTACTCTATATTAGGAGTTAAACTTTAGTTTTTGTGTCCTAAATAGTGTAACCACATCATACATCATAGCTAAATGTATCAATTCCATTGGGCTTTTAATTTTACGAACACGAAGAAAAGCTTTGCTTTCTACTGCTGTTTGCTCATAATCTAGTGGTTATTTTTCAAATAACCCTTCATATAGTTTGTTCCTCTGATAGGCTCGGTAACATTGTTTCTTCTTGATAAAAGGAATATTTTTATAAAAAAATCAATTTAAATCAATATCATGAACTCTTAAATTGGCACATATAACCCATCTGGGTCATATGTTTTTTTTATATTTATGGTATAAACCTAGTCAAGGTTAGAGTTTCTTTGGAGAAGAATAGATCCGTTATTTGGTTTTACTAAAACTCGATGTTCAAGTTTTCGATTATATCTGGCTTGTAAAATGCGATAATTCAGACGTTATTTTCATAATCCATTGATTTATAAAGAAGTTGTGTTTAGTATGTAATAATATAATTTCAAATAAAATCAACAAGTTACAAAAAACTTGAACATCGAGTAAAAAGTCTATGATTATATGCTTTGGCTATTGTTAATATAATCGAATTTAGACCTAGTTTGAACAAAAAAAGAACTCCAAAATTTAGATTTTATTTTACTCTGACCTCACTAAACCTCTATTTTCAATAGAGGGTAGTGATATATCTATTGATGATATATCTTTTAAAGTAAGGAGTAGAAAAAATGTCAAAAAGAATTAGCAAAACGAGATTATCGGCTGTTGCTTTCATGCTTTGTGCGGGAGGTTGGCATATTACCTTAGCCCAACAACCTACGCCCGCAGGCGATCCTGAATCAATGCGCAGCTACCCTAATGACGCAACCCCCTATTTGCGAGGAGTTTTACCTGAAGATTTTACACCGGGAGGGAAGCCTGCAATACCCCCCGGCCGACTTATTGCACCCAAAAAAATGCCCGAAGTTCCAGCGAAAAAACCGGAAAAAGGCTCGGAAACTCAAAGTGGAGGTAATGTATCGCTATCAGGTGCGGATATTTTGTCTGGAGCAGGCTTACCGGATGCAGCAATCTTGATAGTCGACACGGTGGTAAGCAATACCAACGTGAATTTAACTAACACAGAAACAGCAAACGATGGCGAGACATCTATTGCCATCAATCCACTCAACCCGAATGAGATCGTTATTTCTGCCTTTTCCGGTGGTTGGGGTGGAGGTGTCAATAATGCAATAATCTACCACTCGTTGGATGGCGGGTTAACCTGGTCACAACAAGGGATGCCGCCTCCAGTTGGTATTCCGGTTACCGGGCCTAATGACTGGACCTTCGATTATGGCCGCAACAACCAGCTGTCGAGTACCGTCCTTAACAATAGTGATGTTATTTCCGTCACTACGACAAACCCGGCCAATATCCCATCCTGGTTATGGAATAACATTGGTGTCCCCCTTGTTACTGAAATCACCAATATAAATACGGCTTCTAGTATCGGCATCTCAGATCAACCTTGGTTACTTGTAAATCCTGATCCAGCCACTCCAATCCAAGATAATGTTTATGTTGCGTATGACGATTTTAGTGGAGCACCAGATATGCAAGTGGCTGTCTCACTTGGCCAGAACCCACCGGATTTTACCCGTGATGTCAGGGTTGGACTATCAACCGGAGGCGTGAATCCCGGATTACGTATGGCGAAAGACCCTCGAACGGGCTTTGTTTATGCCTTGTGGCAGCAATGCGTGGGGAATTGCGGAGGTACTCCAAAAACTATTGACTTTTATTTGAACCGCTCCGTGGATGGTGGTAATACCTGGATACTAAATGGTTCTGTTAACGGTATTATCGTCGCGACTGGTGACAGCGTGCAGCCACAACCAAAATTCGGTACGGTGAATGCGCTGCTGGGCGGTATTAACCATGCAGCAGTTGACCCTAACACCGGTACGCTCTATTACGTCTATGGTGACCGGGATAATAGCTCTGGTGTACAACGGCTGGCGGTTAGAAGGGTAACCAGTAATGGCGATCTCCTTAACACTGTCAGTGTCAGCGCGCCAGATTGGGTTTCACCTGATTTAAATGATGCCGCGCTGCCTGCATCCGCCGTGGTAGATGACGGAACCCTAGGCATAAACTATTACACCCACGATGGCTTTTCCTCAGATGGTTTTCCAATCTTTACAAACTGGTTAGCGCTGAGTGACGATCAAGGCACCATATTTACCCAGCATCGTTTGCTAACATCCTTGTCTCCTGCAATAGATAGCGGTGCTCCTCGTCAAAGGGTGCTGGGTGACTATATGCAAATGAAGACGATTGGCAATTGTTTTTATGGGGCTTTTACCGGAAACGGTGCGCCGTTTGGAAGACCTATTTCCAACCATGACCCCATTTTTTTCAAGACCTGTCTTGGACCACAAGTACAGGTTAATCAGTCATTGACTGTACCTGAAGCATGTGTAGGCAGCGTTAACACGGCAACGCTTGATATTTGCAACGCCGGCTTGGAAACGCTGGTCCTTTCTGCCGTTAACAGTGACAACCCTTTGTTTTCAGTGACGCCAAAAACTGGTGGTTTTCCCGTTAACATTAGTCCTGATGCGTGTTTTCCCTTTGAGGTGAACTTTTCGCCTGTAATAATTGGCGATGCAGGTGATAAAACAGCAGTGCTGACTCTTGTAAGTAATGACCCTATGTTCCCCGAAACAAACGTTTCGGTGTCGAGTACTGGGGAATTACCGCAAATGACAGCAACGCTACAGAGCGATGGAGTCTTTGGCGATGTCACTGTGGGTACTTCCAAACTTCTTAATCTGGAAGTATTGAATCAGAGCAATGTCTGTGATTTATCAGTAAATAATCTTGCGCGAACAGTCGGAGACGCTGATTTCACATTTGCTGGTCTGGCAAATAGCTTGACTTTCCCTGTAATATTGCAGCCTGGCTCCAATGTGGATTTGCCGCTTGAGTTCACGCCTAGCAATTTTGGACCCAAAGCAGCTACCTTCTCATTGACAACCAATGATCCGGATGACTCGCCGACTTTATTTAACGTAAATGGCAACTCACCATCACCTGAAATTACAGTATCGGGTGATTTGGGGTTTGGTCAGGTTTGCGCGACAGAAATTAGCGAACGCACGGTCCAGATCTGTAATGTAGGTGTGTTAAATACCTTGCAAGTCGATGCAAGTCTAGTCGGCGCAGGGTGTGGCGATTTTGAGATAGTCGGTAATCCTTTTCCTGCAGATGTCAGTCATGATTTTTGTATAGACTTAACAGTGAAATATACACCTACCGGTGTCGGAGATCATAACGCCTGTGATCTGCAAATAACCAGCAATGACCCAGATGAAGGCGTTATTGATATTGCCTTATCAGGTAGCACTCCTGCACCGGATATTGACGTTGCAATGAATCAAACGTTTCCGGCAACAGTAGTTCAAAGCATTGGCGCTTGTGATTCTAAACGGGCCTTCCCAGTGCAAAATAACGGTTCTTGTCCTTTGACTATTACCGATATTACTATCACCGACAACACTGCTGAGTATAGTCTCGAAGCACTGCCTTCATTTCCAATTATCCTTAGTTCGGGTGAGTTAGCTGGCGATGGTGATCTGAGAGTGGTTTTTGCTCCGGAGGCTCTTGCATATCAATCTACTGGTGAGATTTCTGTCACCTATGAAACCGACCCAATTACCGGTGATACAGCTATTGAAAGCCGACAACTATGCGGTGAGGCGGTTAATACTGGTGCTCGTGTGCTAGTCACTCATGATGGCATACCTCTGAATAATGTGAAGAAAGTCCATTTACAGAGAGTAAATGCCAATAGAAACGACAAACCTAACGGAAAAGTTGACTCCCTCGATAATGCTAGGAATGTTGGATTAACAACAGTGGCAGCTTCTAGCTCCTGTCCTGAGATTAATTTCCACACCGAATATGGTGCCTACGGCAATCCTGTTCAGTTGTTACCGGGATCGTATTTGGTAACTGTACAGGCGGTAATTAATGGTAAGCCTACGTCAAAAACGGCTAGTTTTGATGTCAGTACTTGTGATTTCAATCCTTCAGTAGTTGTTAACTTCTAAGTTTTATTCTTTAAACAAAGTGATCCCGGCATATATGCTGGGATCACTTCTTCCTTTTAATAATAAACCCCGTCCCCTAATGTAGTGGTCAAGTAAATTCGTACATAACGATCGGTTTTTTTAAGCGGCTTTTTTCTCCGCCTGGATTGGTGTTAAATAGTCGTTATAACTATGTACACGGAAACTATTGTAATACTTGATGTATTGCATAATATCTTTCTCTACTCATCATGGTGTGTTTCCTAAGTACAGAAAAGCATTTCTCGCTGAGTTTGCTTACCGCTTTAATCGGAGGTATTGGCCACACCAAGCCTTTGATAGACTCCTGTATGCTTGTATTTACGCAAATCCTGCGCCTTTACCTGTGTTAAGTGCATAATCATAAAGTAATATTTTGATAAATAAGCATTAATTTTTCATCAAATTTAGTGCCTGTAAATTTAACTATTATAAATCAATAAATTACAACTAGGGGTGCGGAATGTAGGTAGTAACTACTCACCCCATAGAGTTATTTTTCCAGTTAAAGCCATTTGAATAGCAATCAATGGATTAATTCCTTGATTCGCCATTGTTTACAGGTAGCTTGATATACGACAATAAGCCTGCGCATATATTTTAGACCTGAAACAGCCCGCAACTTTTTTCTTCACCTTTGCCATTCTCAAGTCCTGCTCAGCTCTATTATTGGTAAATGCGACATGTGGGTCTTTTGCAAAAAGCAGGGCGGCGGCCTCATGAAGTTTCAATCGCTCCCACAGGTTATGCGCATCAGATTTTGCAATTTTACCGCGTTTACCACTCGGTTTCGGCGGGATGGGTGGCAACTCTTTTTCTCCTCGCCTAAGAATGTTTCGGTACCGCTTTTGCAAATTGGCCAGGTCTTTTTCATTGAGTTTCTTTTCTGTTGATTTAGAGACTTTGATACAGGTTTCCTGCAACAGTCGCTTTATGTTGAGTGCCCATCTATAGTTATTACTCGATGTTCAAGTTTTCGATTATATCTGGCTTGTAAAATGCGATAATTCAGACGTTACTTTCATAATCCATTGATTTATAAAGAAGTTGTGTTTAGTATGTAATAATATAATTTCAAATAAAATCAACAAGTTACAAAAAACTTGAACATCGAGTATTAGGCTCTCATGAACATGCTGTTCATGAGAGCCTTACTTTCAGCCGTGATTTTTCCGTCAGTACAAAGCTGCTCAAAGTCCGCCTTCAATCGGCTGACTTCGTTTCTTACTGTGGATTTATCAAAATTTACCATTAACAATAAATACAATTATTCTGGAATAATTATATTATATCATTGGTTTATTTGACCTCTTGGTGTCATCCTGAGCAGACTAAAACCAACTTTTTAGCACGAAACCATCAGTTAGTCAGTTAATCATTGCAGTACTTCCTCAGCGACCTCTCTGTGTGATTTTTACAAGGGCGTAAGAAAAAAGATTCTTTCATCAAAAAGCTGTCAAGTTTTTTTTGACTTTTTTATGGGGGCCGTAGTTATCATTATTTTTTTTCATTCAAGAAGGGGGCAAAGACCTAATTTTGGCCGCCACCATCCTTTAAATTATCTTAATATCAAAGCTTGCAAGTTTTTAGCTAAACGTATTATTATGCACTGAACTCTGGAAAAAGGAGCAGCTCATGACTACATTATCACCTTCACCGAATACCGCATGTCAAAAAGCCATTCAATACTTCATTGCAATCATTATCATTTTAGTCATTGGAAAGTTGATATCATTGATTCCAGTAATGGGGCGCTTACAATTAGCGGGTGTTTATAAAGCGGCAGAAATCGTTTGGTTTAGTACTAAACTATTTGCCTTGATTATGTTTTATTATTTTTCGCGCTCAACGATTGCTGCTATTCCCAATAATGGCAGTATATTATCCTTTGTTCGAAATGTTGCAGAACCTCTGACAATACTGCTTATTGTGATTATAGGGCAGGAGTTATTCTGGCAATTACTGGAACCTTTTGTGCAGAATACAGGCAAAAAAATCTATTTCAGTTTAGCTATTATATTCATTGTTACTATCAGTATATGGCTAGCTTTCAGAGCTTATCAATCAGCACTTTATCTGTTTGAGGCGAGTCAGAAAATAGCAAAATATCTGTCCCGATTTATATCTGATACGAATAAAACCTGCATGGCCTGTGGCGCTAAAATCAGGAATAATGCCATGTTTTGCAGTTATTGTGGCTGCAAAACAGTTGAACAGGCAAGTTGTTCAGAATGTGGTGAAGTATTATTATCTAACGAGAGGTTTTGTCGGCATTGTGGCACTGAAGTAAAAGAAAATCCAGACTTCAGTGAATGAGTTTTTTAAGTATTGCTAGTGAATATCAGGCGAATAAAATCAGGGCGTAGGCTAAAGTCTACGCGCTGGTTATTTCGTGCGTACTCCTTGGTACTACTGAGGCAAACTTCTAATTTTTACATAACAGTCAGTATTCCTTATAATAGTCGGTTCGGTTTTTAAGTCACTATAAATTAGGATTGAATATGAAAAAAATCTCTTTACTCGCATTTTTCTTGTTTCTATTTAGCGCTGTTTCTTATGCACATGGCCCTGTTAGAGGAAAAATGACGGCAACTGTGGATATTGAAGCATCGCCTGAAGAAGTTTGGGACGTTATTAAAAACTATGATGATATGTCATGGCATCCTGGTATTAAAAGTACTGAAGGAACGGGGGGTAATGAAAAAGGTGCAACGCGTGTTCTGACATTGGCTGGTGGCGGAACGATTACGGAATTTTTAAAGAAATATGATGCGAAAAAAATGTCATATACTTATAAAATTACCGATATGAGTATTGTAAAAACAATTCAGCACTCGGGTCAGGATGAAGATGTGCCAGTACTTGCAGTTGATAACTATCAGGGAAAACTAACAGTTAAGAAGAAAGGTAACGCATCAGTAGTTACTTGGGTAGCTACCTATTACCGTGGTTATATGAACAATAATCCACCCGTTGAGTTAAATGAAGAAACAGCAGATGAACAAGTGACTGCCGTACTAAAAGAGGGTTTGACAAGTTTGTTACACAAATTTGAGCCAAATACTTTACCTACTGCTATTACATTTACAATGAAAAGATAATCTTTTTGTTGTCAGTAGTCATCGGTATAAAGCTTATTTCTCATTCGTTGGCATGGGCAGCCGGCCTGTGCCAACGGATGAGTCGCCCGTCGCTCCCTCTCTCCTCATTAATCGCTGGTGCTAAAGCATGATATTTAAACGTATTTTCCAGGTTTTCTCTCTTTTTTTCTTACTCGCGAATAGCTCTTATTTATTAGCGCAGTCATATGCGTTTATTAGCAACCAGTTAGACAGTAATGTCGCAGTGATTGATTTAAAAACCAACCAGCTGGTTAAATCAATAGAGGTTAAGGGTAAGCCTGTTGGTGTCGCGGTTAATCACCCACTCGCTCAGGTTTATATTAGTACGCCGGAGGGTGATGGCTTTGCTGTTTTAGATATTAATAGCTTGCAACAGATAAAGCAGGTAAAAGTAGGCGGTGCTTCAGTGGGTATCGCGGTGAGTCCCGATGGGCGGCGTATTTTTATCGCTGACTGGTATGAAAACACGGTGTCTATTTTTAATAGTGAGACTTTGCAATTAGAAAAAAAACTGACCGTCGGGAAATCTCCCTCAGGCCTGGTTGTTAGCCCTGATAATCGTTGGCTTTATGTTGCTAACCGCATGGATGATACGATTTCGCAAATTGATTTAACAAAATTAAGAGTTAGAAATACCACTAAAGTTGGTGCTCATCCTTTTGGTCTTAGTCTGGATAGCAAAGCTGAGCGGATTTATAGTGCAAATGTAGAAAGTAATGATGTGTCTGTTTTAAGTGCTAAGAATTTAAAGCGAGTGACACGGATTAAAGTCGGTGGGCGACCTTATGCATTAGCATTTGCGTTAGATGAAAAATTATTATTTGTTACCAATCAGGATGATAACAATGTTTCTGTGATTGACACACAGACATTAAAAGAAATAAAAAAAATAGAGGTCGGTGATAAACCAGAAGGTATTAGCACCCATACCGATGATCGTCATGTTTATGTTGCAAACTGGTTTGATGGCACAGTTTCAGTAATTGATGCCGCAACATTAACGGTTGTTGACACCATAGAAACAGGTGAGGGCAGCCGTGCTTTTGGTGACTTTGTAAGCCACTAGTGTCGCTGTGAATGACTTGTGAACTCGATTTTGCCAACGATCATTATGCAACCACAAATAGAAATATTTTCACAAGGTGAAGAAGTCCTGACGGGGCAGACGGTAGATACGAATGCCGCATGGTTATCGCAAAAGCTGGTGGATATGGGTTTTGTCGTCAAACGGCATACCACTGTGGGTGATAATCTCGCTGATTTGAAAAGCTTATTAAAGGAAGTTTCGCTACGTGCTGATTGTTGTATCTGTACCGGAGGACTGGGGCCAACACAGGATGATTTAACGGCGCAGGCAGTTACTGAAGCATTTGAACGGCCCTTACAGCTTGATGCAATTGCTTTACAGCAAATAGAAGAATATTTTTCGCGGCGAAAACGAGTGATGGTCGATGCTAATCGTAAACAGGCTTTTTTCCCTCAAGGGTCTGAACGTATCGACAATGAATGGGGTACGGCTCCCGGGTTTTCAGTGCAGCAAAACCGTTGCTGGTTTGTGTTTGTCCCTGGCGTACCCTATGAAATGAAATCCATGTTTAATGAAACAATAGCCGCGATATTATTGCAGCGTTTTTCATTACAGCCGGATAAGCTGGTTACCTTGCGTTCGGTGGGCATCGGTGAGTCTGATTTACAGGAAAAACTCAACACAATACATCTACCTGAGTCAGTGCAGCTCAGTTTTCGTGCGGGTGCTGATGAGGTGCAGACTAAGTTGTTATTTCCAGCCACGACAGAGCCACAGCAAGTAAAAATACTGGTAAACCGGCTTGTGGATAGTATTGGTGATTATGTGTTTGCGGTCGATAATCTGGATGAGCGCCAGGGCGGGCTGGTAGATGTCATTGATCAATTAATGCAGCAAGGTCAGTACCGCCTGGCAGTTCAGGAAACAGCTTCTCAAGGACTGATTGCAGCAAAATGTATTGCTAAACCCTGGTTAGTTGCTTCAGCTTTTAGTCAGTCATTGGCTCACGTTGCTGATAAGTGGGGAGTACATATCAACGAGGGAGATTATTTGAGTACCGCTGAATCTTGTGCCCATAAGATTCAGCAGCAGGAAGCAACCCATTTGGTGCTGGTTCAGCTATATCGTGGGAGTACTCAGCAATTTCAGCAAAAAACTCAGACTATTGTTTTGTATAACCTACTTTTAACACCCGATGGTATTCGAAGCAGTGAGTTTACAGTGGCTGGGCCGGTAAAACGTAAACAAAACCAGGCGGCAATATTAGCACTGGATTTACTTAGGCGTTATTTGCAAAACAGGTAGGCTACTAGTAACAGCAGTTCGTACAATGTGTCTTGTCATTCCTGCATGTTTTTAGCAGGAATCTAGGCGCTTAAGAATAGATTCCCGATAAAAAGATCTCGGGAATAGCGCGTGTTGTTACCGAACTTACGGGTTAGTGTATATTGACTAAAAGGGCTACACATTTAACACGGGACAACTTTATCGCTCGTAGGGTGGGCAACGCTTTTCTGCCCACCGTAA
>WTCN01000046.1 GCA_013138555.1 Methyloprofundus sp.
AACACTGCCAAGGCAACAATCTGAGAAATCGTTGCTTCAAACAAGCCGATAACCCAGGATGCCAGGAAGGCAGTAAATAAATTAACGCCTAACCAGACTGCCCTACGTCTGGCACTGACCATAACAGGCGCAAATAAATCATGTTCTTCATCCAGGCCCGCAGAACTTAGGACGGCATGATCAGCTTCCTCACGAATAACATCCAGTACTTCTTCAAGTGTAATCCGCCCAATCACCTCACTCTGTTCGTCAACGACGGCAGCGGATAAAATATTTCTAAACTCAAAAATGCTTGCAACCTCTGCAACGGGCATATTCAAAGAAATAGCCTCGGCAGAATCCATCAGTGTTGAAATAGTCACTTGTGGATCACTGGTTAAAATTGTCGCGACAGCGACCATTCCTAAATAACGATTATTTCGACCAACAACAACCAGGCTATCCATATTTGCAGGCATTTTTTTCTGCGCCCGTAAATAAGTTAAGGTTTCATCGACCGTCACATCCCCACGTATCGGCAGAGCATCCATACTCATCAGCCCGCCAGCAGTATGTCCATCATAAGACAAAGCTGCTTCAAGGCGACTATCCCCTTCCTTTTGAAGAATTTTACCTCTAACGTCTTCAGGAAAGTCAGTCACTAAATCAGCCATATCCCTTGGCTCCAACTGGCTTGCAGCAACCACTAAGTCTGTAGCAGACGTACGCTCAATTAAACCAATTCTCACTTCGCCATGTAATGCAGCAAGTGTCTGTCCCATGGCTTCAGGCGCCATAATCCCCCAAAGCTGATATCTATAATCTATGGGTAAAGATCTAAGCAATAAAGCAATTTCGGCAGGAAACAATTTATGTAAATGACCTCGCGCATCATAAAGCGCACCATTGTCTAGGTCATTCATTATTTGTTCTAAATTGAATTCAGAATGATCTTGCGGTCTACTTCCTGGCATATCTATCCCTTTTTTTTTCTGACGTTCGAAAGAATATGAAAAACATTACGTTATTGCAACTCCCGATGCCTGACAATTACATTAAATGCCTTACTCTGAAAATGTCTTGCAAGGCTATCAATTAAAAATACCGAACGATGCTGACCACCAGTACACCCGATAGCAACAGTCAAATAACTACGGTTTTCTTTTTCAAAACGAGGAATCCAGCGCTCTAAAAAAGTAGAAATATCTTGAAAAAACTCTGAGACTATTAGTTCTGACTGTAAAAAACCAACAACCGCCTGATCTCTACCCGTTAGTCCTCTTAACTCAGGGCTCCAATAGGGGTTAGGCAAACAACGCGCATCAAAGACAAAATCAGCATCAAGTGGTATTCCATGTTTAAAACCAAAAGACTGTGTTTGTATGGAAATTTTTTGCTGTGCACCTTCCTGTACATAGTCTCTAATTAATTCCCTTAACTGATGATAATGCGTGCGGCTAGTATCGATAATTAAATCAGCACAATCTACTACCGACTTCAACATGTCCTTTTCGATTTTAAGCGCCTCTTTTAAAGGCAGATTTGAATCAGTTAAAGGGTGCCGTCGTCTTGTTTCACTATAACGTTTAAGTAACACGCCTTCTTCAGCTTGCATATAAACAACATCACATTCAATACCCTGTTCACGTATAAATGTTAACTTATCGGCAAAAGCATCCAGGCTTTCACCCTGATTCCTGTTTCTGGCATCAATACCAATAGCCGTTTTACGATAAGTTGATTGATCTTGTAGCATCACATTGCTAATAAAATCATCAAGCAAAGTAATGGGCAAATTATCTATGCAAAAAAAACCTGAATCCTCTAAGGTATGTAAAGCAATGCTTTTCCCTGCACCCGACAAGCCGGTCAAAATTAATAGTTTCATAGTCTCAGCGCACAATCACTAAACTTTGGAGCTAACAACACGAAGAATGCAAGTACCAACATTCTTCGTTGTATTATTAGCCAATATTAGCGATGAGATTGTGTTTTTTCTTTATGCTTAATAATTTGACGGTCTAATTTATCAACCATATTATCAATTGCCGCATACATATCTTCCTGAACATCATCAGCAAATAATTTTGCTCCACTAATCTGTACAGTCGCTTCTGCTTTTTGCTCTAGCTTTTCTACTGTCAAAATCACGTGAACATCTGTAACATGATCAAAATGACGTTTTATCTTGCTGATTTTATCTTCAACATGCTGTTTCATTGCTGCTGTTACTTCAACGTGACGACCTGTGACGCTAACTTGCATAAATTTAACTCCTAAATAATATTCAAATAAATAATTTATAATTATACTTCGCGCGGTAACGGTTACGCTATTAGCGCAAATGTTTTTTTGCCAGGAGCAAGGCGCATAGCTAGTTGCATAAACTTTCAGCAACGCTACTATCGACAAAAATCAACCGCTAAAAAACCGCAACGCTAATGGTGCGAAGTATATACTACTTTCTTACAATAGTCGCTTTCTTTGGCTAGATGATGGGATAGATATTGCCTCACGATACTTAGCGACTGTACGCCTTGCTACCTTAATTCCCTTTTCGTTTAATAATTTGGTTATTTTACTATCACTTAATGGCTTTACCGGATTCTCATTACTGACTAATTCTTTAATAAAGGCTCTAATCGCTGTTGCGGAGCATTCCCCCCCCACATCGGTAGCCACATGACTGGAAAAAAAATATTTAAATTCAATCACACCACCTGGTAAGTGCATATATTTTTGCGAGGTAACGCGCGAAATCGTAGACTCGTGCAGCTCTAATTCCTCAGCAATATCTCTTAACACCATGGGTTTCATAGCGATAGCACCATGCTCAAGAAATTCAGTCTGTTTTTCAACAATGCTCCGCCCGACACGTAGCAAAGTATCATTGCGACCATGCAAACTCTTGATAAACCAGCGCGCCTCCTGCAAATGTTCTTTCATACTGGTGTTATCTTTACTATTATCTGCCCGCTTAATCATAGCCGAATACAAAGGGTTGACTCTCAGTTTCGGTGCAATATCAGGGTTTAATTCCACGCACCACTTTCCTTCCACCTTGGTAACAAACAGATCAGGAATCACATACTCGGAATCAGTCTCTTCGATAGCACTGCCAGGCTTTGGATTCAGGGAACGAATCAAAGCAATAATCTGCGTTAGTTTATATTCCGAAACTCCCATCTGGCGCATCAATTTGACTTGATCTTGCGCGGCTAAAACGTCCAGAAAACGCTCAACCAGATCTATTGCCTCAGCTCTAAAAACTGTTGCTTCCGGTAGTTGCAGTAACTGCAAACGCAAACAATCTTTTAAATCCTCCGCCGCCACTCCCGGTGGGTCAAAGCGTTGCACCCGATGTAAAACCGCAAAAAACTCTTCTTTCTCCAGCTCTTCCAGTTGTTCTGCCAGAGAGTTATAAATATCATCACAGGGACTACTTAAATAACCATCACTATTAACCGAGTCAATAATAGCGGTTACAATGGCGCGATCCCTTTCGGTAAAGGGAGTCATTTCCATTTGCCATAATAAATGATCCTGTAAACTTTCTGCCTGACTACGCTGCACTTCAAAATCAGGCATGTCTGCTGCCGGAGCTGCAGAATTCATTTGTACAGAATCAAAAACGTCCTCCCATGAAGTATCGGTAGGTAACTCATCAGGCATCTCCGTCTGTGATCCCTCACTGCCTATTTGATCACTCGTATCGACCTTATTTTCCACGACTTTTTGCTCATTTAAAGATGAGCCTTCCTCTTCAACAGCTTCAAGCATCATATTTGAGTCTAATGCCTGTTGTATTTCTTGCTGCAAATCCAGTGTTGATAGTTGCAATAACTTGATCGCTTGCTGCAACTGTGGAGTCATCGATAGTTGTTGCCCCATACGAAGCTGTAGAGACTGTATCATTTCGTTCCCCCTAGATCATTCATTAGCATAATCATCTCAGCACAAACAAAAGTGATATAGAAGAGAGCCTAAAATATATATTACTCTGAACCTGTTTATAATGCATTCCCCACCCTAAAGACTAAAGTTTTCGCCCAGATAAACACGCCTCACCTCTTCATTCGCAATAACATCCGCTGAATCTCCCTCTGCAATCACTGCACCAGCATTTAAGATATAGGCCCTATCACAAATCCTCAGAGTCTCACGCACATGATGTTCGGTAATTAAAACACCAATATTCCTGTTTTTTAAATGCGCAATAATTTTTTGAATTTCAATCACTGAAATAGGATCAACCCCCGCAAAAGGCTCATCTAATAAAATAAATTCAGGGTCCGTTGCCAATGCTCTGGCAATTTCCACTCTGCGCCGTTCTCCACCCGATAAGCCCATGCCTATATTATTACGAATATGTGAAATACTAAATTCATCCAATAATTCATCAATAATGAGATCTACCTGCCCCTTACTCAGGCCCCTTCTTAGTTCCAGTACTGCGCGTAAATTATCCGCAACGCTTAACTTTCTAAAAACAGAAGCTTCCTGAGGTAAATAGCCTACTCCCATTTTTGCGCGGCTATGCATCGGATACTGAGTAATATCTTGCTCATCATAAAAAATATGTCCCGTATCAGCACGTACCAAACCCACCAGCATATAAAAACTGGTGGTTTTCCCTGCGCCATTAGGCCCTAGCAGACCTACAATTTCATTGCTGTTTACATGTAGAGACACATCCTGCACAACCGCTCTCTTGGCATAGGTTTTCCCAATGTTTTTTGCTGCAAGAACTGCCATTATTGATTACTTGCCCTAGCTTTGGGTTGTAAGATGACCTTTATTCGTTTGTTTGCCGATTTTCCATCCCCCGCTTTAAGAACCTCACTCATACGGTCATATTCGATTCTCTCACTCGCAGTACTATTCCCACCTTGCCATATAACCGCTTCTTGCATCATGATCAACACTTCAGTCTCAGGATAATATTCAGCAACTAAAGAATGGCCATGTACATCTTCCTTGCCTGCTTCTGGTGTCTGCTGAAACTTCATTGGTGTACCTGTCGCCACCATTTTTTGTATTTCCCTGTTGTCTAGATACACAACGACTTTATCAGCATCCAGACGCATACTCCCTTGTATAATAATAACCTCTCCAGTGTATATACTAACTCCCTTCTTATCATCATAAACGCCCGAATTTGACTCAATTGAAATAGGCTGGCTGGTATCACTTTCCAAAGCGGATACCAGCGGAACCAACATAACATTAGCCCAAAAAAACAGTACTAATAAGTATTTACTCATAAACATGACGACCTTTTATATTTGCCAACAATTCAATATAAAGGGGGTCCTGATAAAATAATTTCATTCCTACTCCAGAAATAGTATCCAGGCCACTTATCAACTCAGCCCACTCAGCAGTTTCTGCATAATTCCGCTTAGGCTGTATATGCAGATTACTGGTTTTAATTTTAACCTCACGTACATTTTCAGCCCCTGCCCGATCAATGTTAACCTGACCATTCATAAATAGTGTGCGCCCATTATCCGCAATCACTCCGCTTTTCGAGCGAATGATCCACGGCGGCAAATCACCTTTATTAACGGTTAACAGCGGGCTTGTTAACTCTGTTTCATCACTATCGCTATAATGCGCTGCAAAATCAGCGTAGAGTTTATTTTTCGGCTGTCCCGATTCATCCAGCATAATTTTGCTATAGCTCACGGCAAAGTGATCGGCACGATGCTCTACTTGCGCCAGTTTTTTCGCTAAATTCTGCTCTGGCCCGTTATTCACCGCCCACATCGAAAACAGAAAAACCAATAGCAATAAAATAGCACCTTTATATTGCTGAGCAAACATTATGCAGCAAAAGACTCAACTAGCTCAGCCATTTTACCTTGAACCTGCAATAGATAATCACAGACTTCGCGCACAGCCCCATGACCACCTGGCAAACAGGTTTGCCAATCCACATAAGGCAAAATCTGTTCATTTGCATCCTGCACGGCAATCGCCAGTCCCACCTGATTTAATACCGGCAAATCAATTAAATCATCCCCCACATGAGCTGCCTGCTCTGGAGTACATCCGACCTTGGCAATAATCTCTCTAAAAGCCTGACCTTTATCTGACTGCCCAAGGTAGACCAGATCAATACCTAACATTTCCATGCGCAAAGCAACAGGCTTTGAACTTCTCCCCGAAATAACAGCCACTCTAATTCCCGCTTTTTGCAATAGTTTAATGCCTAAACCATCACGCGCATTAAAAGCCTTATATTCCTTACCCTGCTCATCAAAAAATAACTTTCCATCGGTTAAAACGCCATCGACATCTAAAATCAATAACTTAATATTTTTTGCTTTATCCGCTCTATTTTGCATTTTAGCCTATTCCTGCCTGAATTAAATCATGCATATTTAACGCACCCATCACTTTTTTGTTTTGGTCTACGACAATCAGTGCATTAATCTTCTTTTCTTCCATCACCTGCATTGCTTCAGCCGCCAAAACATCCTCACTAATCACCTGACAATTCACCGTCATCACCTGACTGATAGGCGTGATTTTAATATCAATAGCACGCTCTAATAAGCGCCGCAGATCCCCATCTGTAAAGACCCCCGCCAGATACCCCTGGCTATCAACAACCGCAGTCATACCCAGTTTCTTAGCCGTCATTTCTAGCAAAGCATCCATTATACCCACATCTTCCTTAACAATAGGTAACTGCGTCCCAGTATGCATAATATCGCTCACCATAACTAATAACCGCCTGCCTAAGCTCCCTCCGGGATGTGAAAAAGCAAAATCATCACGCGTAAAACCACGCATCGTCATCAAACTAACAGCCAGCGCATCACCCATCACCAACGCGACAGTCGTACTCGCCGTAGGTGCCAGACCCAAAGAACAAGCTTCTTTCTCCACTGCATTGCTAATATGCGCCGAAGAAAATTTAGCCAAAGTTGATTCAACTCTTCCCGTCATTGCAATCATCGGCACAGCCAGACGCTTAATAATCGGCAATAGCGTCAGAAGCTCATCCGTCTCCCCGGAGTTTGACAAGGCCAGCACCACATCCTGCCGGGTAATCATACCTAAATCACCATGACTCGCTTCACCAGGGTGGACAAAAAAAGCCGGCGTTCCAGTACTTGCCAGAGTTGCCGCAATTTTCCCGGCAATATGCCCTGACTTACCCATACCTGTTACAACAACCCGCCCTTTACATGAGGCGATAATATGACAGGCAGCCACAAACTGCTCATCCACTTTTTCCAACAAGGCCGTGACGGCCTGAGCCTCCAAAGCAATGACATCGTGTGCCGTCTTTATTAACTGACTAGCATTCATCTTATCCATTTAAATCACACTCTGATAAATGACCCACTGATAATATAAATAGGCTGACAATAACCCAGCCCCTTCCCAGCGATTAATATTGCCCGCCTTAGAAAGCCCTATACCAAGTATAAATAAGGCGGCAGTAAACGCTAATAACACCGGAAAATCACGGCTGATCACCGTCGCATCGACTGCTCCAGGCGCAATCAATGCAGGCAGAGAGTAGACAGCCAAAAGGTTATAAACATTAGAACCAATCACATTCCCTACCGCCAGGTCATGCTCGCCCTTCAATACGCTGCCAATAGAGGCGGCCAACTCTGGCAAGCTGGTTCCCAGTGCCACAATAGTCAGACCTATCACCAGATCACTGACTCCCATTGTATGCGCTATATTGACTGCAGCCCAGACTAAAACCTTGGAACTCACCAATAAACCGACCAAACCAACAGCAAAATACAACCAGGCTTTATTGTTTGACATCACCTCAGGTATTTCAGCCTCCACTTCCTGTGTTAAAGTATCGCTATTACGCTCAGCCATTGCAGTGCGTATTAGCCAAAACAAAAATGCAGCCAAACCTGATAGCATCAACACGCCATCAAAAACACTTAAGCCATCGAAAGCTAAAACATAGCAAACAACACTGATCAGCATTAATACTGGTAGCTCGCGCTTTAATAGCCCCGAATGGAAAGCGAGTGGAGATATTAACGCAGTCGCCCCCAATATCAAGCCCATATTAGCAATATTAGAACCAATCGCATTACCAATCGCCAAACCAGGATTGCCTTGTAACGAGGCAAGTGATGCAACCAGTATTTCAGGCGCAGAAGTCCCCAGCCCGACAATGGTCAAACCTATTAACAAAGGGGAAACACCTAAATTTCTGGCAATTGAAGAGGTGCCATCCACAAACCAATCAGCAGCAAAGACTAAAACAATCAAGCCTCCCACCAAAGCAAGAAAATCAATCAACATATTTTTAGTTGGTGTAAAAATTGCTTATTGTGCCATAAAAAATCATAGGCTGTG
>WTCN01000285.1 GCA_013138555.1 Methyloprofundus sp.
AATCACAAAGCACCTCTAACCCTACTTCTATTTCTCAGGTCGCTGCTGAAGAAGCATTAAGAGGTGACCAGGGCTGTATTGATACTATGATGGTTGAATTTAAAAAACGCCATGACTATGTCGTTGAAGAATTAAATCAGATCCCAGGGGTAGAGTGCCTAAAATCGGACGGAACATTTTATGTTTTCCCTAATGTTGAAAAAGTATGTGCTCAACTAGACGGTATTAATGATGATCTTGATCTGGCAGAATATTTTATTGAAAAAGCAGGGGTTGCTTTAGTGCCTGGCACTGCTTTTGGTTGTCCCGGACATATCAGAATCTCTATTGCAACCAGTATGGAAAATTTACAATCAGCTTTACAACGTATCAAGCAGGCGATTATTTAAAATCGTTTGCTGCACACGCTTATATTTTTATCTGTAGGATGGGCAAAGGGCTTTTTCGTGCTCATCCTACGCTTGTCAAAGCTATTGTGTACGCGTTCTTTAACACACACTATCTCAGCTAAAAACTAACACTCCCCTGCACCCATATTTTCTGGGTATCTTTTTCTACACCTGCATTTTCTGCTGCCAGGCTATTCGTTGCATCATAAAAAGCGTACTTTGCCAGTAATTGGTAATGTTCTCCAAAGTGCTTAGTCACCAGAAAATCATATTCATTACCATACTCTCCATGCCCATGTGAATCAGTAAAGTAATGATAGGCAAACAAAAATTTAACACCATAAAAACTTTTATCTATGGATGCCTGGATATCTCGTATACCATCAACGGGAGTTATCAGAAACTTATCTGCCCAACCTTGAAAAGCATGATTTGTTCCTAGCGGTGTCTGAAATGCATAGACACCATTACCATCCAGTTGCTCCATTCCGGATTTAATAGTCACCCCTACATACGTTGCCCCTAGGAGAATGTTGTATCTATCCAGAGCGTAAGAGGCAGAATTATTTTTATAACTGGCCTGGTTGCTATATCCCACATCATAAGACAGCTGTATATCATGCTTTAATCTGGGCACACCATGTATGCGCACACCATAGGTCTGAGTAGAGTTCTGTGCATTTTTATTATCTGCCAGCCAGTACCCATAGCCGGTCAATGTACTAAATTTCCCGAACTGATAAGAAAAGTTTAATATTGGCATTTCGATTTCTCTTTTAGTCGAAATGACCGTTTGCACACGCCCTATATAAATAAAATTGAGTGTTAAATTTTCTATGGACTTATTACTGATCAATACAGACCCAAAGGTCTGCTCCATTTGCCGCCAGTCATCGTTACCGATAAAACGCTCATTATCTAATTCTATCCGTTGCCGCCCGCCTTTTATCAGAGTATCAGGAATCCCGGTAAAAGTAAGCCAGAACTGGTTTAGCTCATGCGCTTCCGGGTCTGCCACAGTTTCATAATGAGTAAAACCATTGCGCAAACTATTATAATCTTCCTGCATCGCCAAATTACCTTCGTATTCAGCATAAGCCTGAAAATTCAAGACTTCAGGCGTTAAATACCCGGCTCTTAAGCGTAAGGTATTTGCATTCGCCGTTTTTTTTGGTAAATCATTATCAATATGAACGTTTTCATAACGATAACTTAAATCAAACTTAATTTGTCCGTACTTACCTTGCTGACCGAACATGAGTGCCTTTTCTATCGCATCACCCACTGCAAAAACCTGAGTAGACACTAGCAGTGAACACAATAAAGTAATAATTCTAAGCCTACAATGAATACACAAGCAAAAGCCACACACATTTACCACCGCAAGCTTTCCCTATTTCTCAATAACTTGAACTGGAATTTCTTCTCTAACCGGATCAATCAATACATCCTCAGGTACTTGATCTACGAATGCATCCTCATCAATCGGATCTACCAATACAGCCTCATCAATCGGATCTACCAATACAGCCTCATTAATCGGATCTACCAATACAGCCTCATTAACCTGATTAACCGGTGTCTCTCCAGTCACTTGATCAAGCACTTTTATTTGCAATATAATTCTTCTATTTAGCGAGCGATCCATCGTCGTCAGATCATCCTGAATAAATAGATCATCAGACCCCACTCCTCTTGATGTAATACGCTGCGCATCAATCCCGCTACGAATAAAGTAATCACGTATCAACTTCGCTCTTTGCTCAGAAAGACGTTGATTAATGACTTTATCGCCACGAGTATCAGAATGCCCCAGTACAAGTATAGACGTTTGATCATACTCTTTCAGCACGGGGGTGATTCTGTTTAAAATATCATTTATATTCCAGTTCATCTTTGCTGAATTAATAGAAAAAGTAATATTTCCTGGAATATTTAATATCAGAGTGTCCCCTTCTATTGTTGATTCGACCCCTTTATCCAGTAGCTTACTCCGAAACAATGCATGCTGCTCGAATAAATACTGTTTTTTATCCATTCCGGCTAAAGCTCCAAAAGCAACCTGCCCAGGAACGGCCTCTGGAGACACCTTTACATTTTTAGTTGAAGATTTCTGACAGGCTGCCAAAAGCGTTACCAATATAAAGGCAATTAATAATCGTTTCATTTTCTTTATCAAAAAGTTGAGAATAAAGGTAATGATACCAAAAATATCTAACATCTTGTTCATTCTCTGCAATAAATAAATGCGAATAGTCATAGCCAATAAATCAAGCGCACCAAAATAGCGCATTCACCTTGCAACAGACTTAGCATCTAAAGAATAAAACATTTAAAATCAAAAAATTACAAAACAGCATATATCATGTCTTATTTTCTGACATCAATAAAAATAAGTATTTTTTTTCTAACTATAGTAATATGCTATGTTTCAACTGTCCGACACGACATAGATTAGTTTATAACAATAACTCTCACTTAAAATAACTCTTAGGAGAAGCCTTAAAATGTCAGTAGATAACGTTCTAAAAATGATACAGGAAAACGATATCAAATTTGTTGATTTCCGTTTTTGTGATACCCGCGGTAAAGAGCAGCATGTTACTTTCCCTGCTCACTCAATAGATGAAGATACTTTTGAAGAAGGTAATATGTTTGATGGTTCTTCTGTTGCGGGCTGGAAAGGCATCAACGAATCTGACATGATCTTAATGCCAGATCCGGCAACTGCAAAAATAGACCCTTTCTTTGATGACAACACATTAATTCTACGTTGCGACATCATTGAACCTAAAGACATGCAAGGTTACGAACGTGACCCTCGCTCTATCGCCAGACGTGCCGAAGCTTATATGCAATCTACAGGCATCGCTGATACCGCTTTTTTTGGCCCGGAAAATGAATTCTTCGTATTTGATGATGTACGCTGGAATACCGATATGGGTAGCTGCGGTTACCAAATAGACTCTGAAGAGGCGGGCTGGAACTCATCAAAAGTCTACGAAGATGGTAACATTGGTCACCGTCCTGGCGTAAAAGGTGGTTACTTCCCCGTGCCTCCTGTTGATTCTTTACAAGACATGCGTTCTGCAATGTGCTTAGTGTTAGAAGAAATGGGACAAGTAACAGAAGTTCATCATCACGAAGTTGCAACGGCTGGCCAATGTGAATTAGGTGTTAGATTTAACACATTAGTTCAAAAAGCAGATGAAGTATTAGAACTTAAATATGTGGTTGCCAATATCGCTCACGCTTATGGTAAAACAGCAACATTTATGCCTAAGCCTATTGTTGGCGACAACGGTAATGGTATGCACGTACACCAATCTTTAGCGAAAGATGGCGTAAACCTTTTCTCCGGCGATTTATACGGTGGCTTATCAGAAACTGCTTTATTCTACATCGGTGGTGTTATCAAGCATGCAAAAGCATTAAATGCTTTTGCTAACGCATCAACAAACAGCTACAAACGTCTTGTTCCAGGCTTTGAAGCACCTGTTATGCTTGCATATTCAGCACGCAACCGTTCAGCGTCTATCCGTATTCCTTTTGTCAACAACCCAAAAGGCCGTCGTATCGAATTACGTTTTGGTGATTCAACAGCTAACCCATACCTATGCTTCGCAGCAATGCTAATGGCTGGCCTTGATGGTATCCAAAACAAGATTCACCCTGGCGATGCAATGGATAAAGATCTATATGATCTACCACCAGAAGAAGAAAAACTGATTCCTCAAGTTGCTTTCTCTTTTGATGAAGCATTAAAAGCACTGGATGAAGATCGTGAATTTCTGACTCGTGGAGGTGTATTCACTGATGATGCAATTGATGGTTATATTGACCTGAAGAATGAAGAAGTTCAGCGTCTACGTATGAGCACACATCCTGTAGAATTTGATATGTACTACAGCTTGTAAGCAATACCTTTAACCCTGTTTATTAGGGTTACCAATGCTTAAAAAGGGTAGCTGAGAAATCAGTTGCCCTTTTTTATTGCCCCAAAAAAACATTACGCACCATTTTGATGCACAATCCCTCAAATGCGCTTATACTTAGTGCATAAAAAGAAATCTTAGCCTGATCCTTTTCTTCGCCCCCCCCCTCTGGGTCGTCGACATATTTTAGTATATACGCACTCATCCTCCCCCTAAGCCACTGAAATTAAACTCTATTAAATCCTTTTCTAAAAGCAGCAGTAGAAAAAACAGTTTATGACTCATCTTTTTAATTATTTCATCACAAACTGGTCTATATATTGCTTAACTATTATCAACACTATTCGTCCATAATGCCCGTGTATAAAAAAATATTAGAAAATGTAAATGAAGCCATCCTCCTGTTTGATAGCTCCCTTAACCTCAGTTACATAAATACTGCGGGTGAGGTTTTATTTGAAGATAGCGCACGACACTTGATAGGTAAGCCTGCAAAATATCTATTTGCCTCTGAAACAATGCTTATTAACGATTTGCAATATTGTATTGAGCATAATGAAGGCTTCTATGATCCTGAATTCAATCTAATGTTAGCACATAAAAAAATCACCATTAGTTTTAATGCGACACCCATACTAGAAAATGAACAAGCCCCTGAAGTTTTAATTGAACTGCAACAAGTTGATCACCATTTACGCATTTCTAAAGAAGAACAGTTACTTGCCCAGGAAAATATTTCACGCATGCTGATGCGTGGCTTTGCGCATGAAATTAAAAACCCGTTAGGAGGTTTAAGAGGCGCAGCACAGTTACTTGAACTGGAGCTGCAAAATAATGACCTAAAGGAATATACACAAATCATCATCGAAGAAGCTGACCGCATGAAAGTTTTAATGGATAAAATGCTAGGGCCTAATAAAGTACCTAATAAAATTGCCTTAAACATTCATGAAGCTCTAGAGCGCGTTAGACAGCTCGTTCAAGCCGAAACAGCTGATTCAATAAAAATAAAATGCGATTATGACCCCAGTATTCCAGAGTTAAAAGCGGATAAGAACCAGCTTATCCAGGCCTTTTTAAATATTGTACGTAATGCCACTCAAGCCATTCAAGATAGCGGTGAAATTATTCTGCGCACACGTATTTGCAGACAAATGACCATTGCTGGCAAGCGCCACAAGCTCACGGCACGCATTGATATTATTGATAATGGCTCTGGCATTAAACCTGAATTGATAAACCAGATCTTTTACCCCATGATTACAGGCCGACATGATGGCACCGGACTCGGGCTCCCCATTTCACAATCCATCATAAACCAGTATAAAGGCATTATAGAATGCTCAAGTACGACTGAAAATACAACTTTTTCAATTTACTTACCCGTAGGAAACCTAGATGACTGACAGCTACCATGTATGGATTACAGATGATGACAAGTCAATTCGCTGGGTAATAGAAAAAGCATTACACAAAAACGAAATAAGAACACAAAGCTTTGCCAACGCTCAAAGCCTTATTAATGCGTTGCAGCACGACACCCCTGATGCCTTATTATCAGATATTCGCATGCCTGGCATAGATGGCTTACAGTTACTCAAAAAACTTCAGCACACTCACCCGGAATTGCCCGTTATCATTATGACTGCACATTCTGATCTTGAAAGTGCAGTATCCGCCTTTCATGGTGGTGCATTTGAGTACCTGCCCAAGCCTTTTGATATCAAGGAAATGATTGCCGTTGTTGAACGCGCCTGCATACATAGCCAGCAAACAAAGCACAAGACCTTAAATCAAAGCGCCGAAAGCGAAGAAACTGCACCTGAAATTATTGGCGAAGCAGCTGCTATGCAAGAAGTTTTTCGCGCTATCGGCCGCCTCGCCCGCTCTCATATCACGGTACTGATTAATGGCCAATCCGGCACCGGGAAAGAGCTCGTTGCCCAGGCCTTACACCGTCATAGCCCAAGAGCAAAACAACCCTTTATCGCATTAAATATGGCCGCTATTCCCAAAGACCTGATGGAATCAGAGCTGTTTGGGCATGAGAAAGGCGCTTTTACTGGTGCTAATACCAGGCGTTCAGGGCGCTTTGAACAAGCGAATAATGGCACTTTATTTCTGGATGAAATTGGTGATATGCCCGCAGAATTACAAACCCGCTTATTACGGGTCTTATCCGATAATGAATTTTATCCTATCGGCGCACATACGCCTATCAGGGTCAATGTGCGTATTATTGCTGCAACACACCAGAATCTGGAATCTCTTGTTAAACAGGGACTATTCAGAGAAGATTTATTTCATCGCCTTAATGTAATACGCATCCATATCCCACCGCTACATGAACGTAGCCAGGATATCCCGCTATTAATGCAACATTTTTTAGTGGCTGCTGCCAATGAACTAGACAGTGAAATTAAGCTATTAAGCCCTGAAGCAGAGGCATATTTATGCACCTTACCCTGGCCTGGAAATGTCCGTCAATTAGAAAACATTTGTCGCTGGATAACCGTTATGGCTTCAGGCAGAGAAATACATTTAATAGACCTGCCCCCTGAGCTACAGCCTGAATACACCGCCAGCGAAAATGATTCGGACTCGGCAGAAGCGAAAAACAACTGGCAGTTAAACCTAAAAAAGGCAATAGATGAAAAAATTCAACTCAAACAAAAAGATATAGCCAAACAAATCATTCCCCAGACTGAAGCCATTTTAATTAAATCTGCTTTAGAATATACTCAGGGACACCGCAATGAAGCGGCTAATTTATTAGGTTATGGACGCAACACCTTAACCCGGAAAATTAAAGAGCTGGCGATTGAATAAGGTTTTTCTGTTAAACAGTAAGGGGGGGGATCGAGTATACTCGCATAAGCTGATGGGCAGGCTATCACGCCTTACCCATCCACATAAATTTTGTAACTCAATAGTTTTTAAGATTCTTTCCTTCATTATCTGCATGCCCTGCATGATAATAAAATTGGCATGTGACAAATATCAGTCAGGAAAGCAATGCCTCTACTCTACTCGATTTTCAAATTGCCTGTTCAAGGATTTGTATTGCGATTTTAATTTTACAATATGCATAAAAGCAGCTAAAAAACCAATAAAAATACCTGCAAACAGCTCAATAGTTAAAGCCAATGCCAACGGCATTTGAATGCTAGTAATATAAAGATTAATCTCCACTGTCTGAAAATTAAGCAAGGAAAAGATAAGTGCAATGACTGCAATTAACGCAAAAAAAGAAACAGCTAGCATTCGCATCATAAAAGGCAACCCACTCGCTTAGAGTTAATCAATAATCTTAAAATTTAGCCTGGCTTCATCTACCCGGTCACGTAACTCTTTTCCAGGTTTAAAATGGGGTACATATTTTTCTGTTAAAGAAACTGCATCCCCTGTTTTAGGGTTCCGTCCTATTCTTGGCTTACGATGATGCAAAGAAAAACTGCCAAAACCACGTACTTCTATTCTTTCATTTGCCGCTAATGACTGACTCATCTGCTCCAGAATACACTTAACCGCGAGTTCGACATCTTGAAAGGCTAAATGGGATTGTTGCTTTGATAACTGTTCAATTAATTCAGATTTTGTCACGCTATTTCCATAGTATTAGTGATAATTTAAAGGTGTCATGCCGACACTTGATATTGCGGCATAAAAAAAGGGAGCTTAATCTAAAAAAATTAAGCCCCCCTTTTTATTTCAGCTTTATTTATCCAAATTTTTGAATAAATCACCCATCGTTGGTGTACCCGCAACTTGGTCTGAATATTCTTTCATAACAGACGCTTCTTCATCTGAATCTTTAGCTTTGATAGAAAGAGAAATAGATTTATTTTTCTTGTCTACACCAATAAATTTAGCTTCAACTTCATCACCTACGCTCAGTAATTTAGTCGCATCTTCAACACGGTCACGCTGTATTTCAGACGCTCTTAGATAGCCTTCAATATTGTCTGCCAAGGTAATAACCGCACCTTTTGCATCAACTTCTTTTACAGTCCCTTTAACCATGCTACCTTTTTCGTTAATAGCAATATAGTTCTGGAATGGGTCTTGCTGTAATTGCTTAATACCCAGTGAAATACGCTCACGCTCAGCATCAACCGCTAAAATAACAGTTTCTACTTCATCACCTTTCTGGTATTCACGGATAGACTCTTCCTGTGCATCAGACCATGAAATATCAGACATATGCACCAGACCATCAATATTACCTTCAAGACCGATAAAGATACCAAAGTCTGTAATTGATTTGATCTTACCTGAGATTTTATCGCCTTTGTTATGTGTTGCTGCGAATTCATCCCAAGGATTAGTACGGCACTGTTTCATTCCTAATGAAATACGACGTCTTTCTTCGTCGATTTCAAGAATCATCACTTCAACATCATCACCTAGTTGAACAATTTTAGAAGGGTTAACGTTTTTATTAGTCCAGTCCATTTCAGAAACATGAACCAATCCTTCAACACCTTCTTCAATTTCAACAAAACAACCGTAGTCAGTTAAGTTATTTACTTTACCTGATACACGAGTACCTGCAGGGTACCGGTTTGCAATATCGTTCCATGGGTCTTCCGCCATTTGCTTCATACCTAATGAAACACGCGTTTTTTCTTTGTCAAACTTAAGAACTTTAACTTCGATCTCTTGACCGATTTCTACACACTCAGATGGGTGACGCACACGACGCCATGCCATATCAGTGATATGTAGTAAACCATCAATACCACCTAAGTCAATGAAAGCACCGTAGTCTGTTAAATTCTTAA
>WTCN01000221.1 GCA_013138555.1 Methyloprofundus sp.
CTGATCACAAAAAAAAGCAACTCCTCATCACATTTAGGCCAGATATGTGATCTAGTCGTTACTCCTAAAGGTTTTAACAAAAGATTCGGCATCTTTCATTTCATTATCACCGTCATTCCCGAAGTCTTTTATCGGGAATCTATTTTTATCGTTCTCACGCTCTGAGCGTGGGAACGATATAACGGTTCATCCCCACGCATGTGGGGAACACGACTTGACATCATTCACCAGGTCAATATCGATCGGTTCATCCCCACGTATGCGGGGAACACTCTTATCATAACATATTGTTACACAAAGAAAATAATACCCTTTCAAATTCTACTGGCAAACGACGGTTCTCACCTAATGTAAGAAAATCAAAACCTGACTTGGTATTAGTACTCCAGGTCATAATCGCATTGCCCTCTTCAATACCGACTTCTACCTGCTGCCAGATCATCTCCCGCACCCTGGCAGATAAATCTCCGATATAAACACCGGCACGGATTTCTATTAACCAGACGGCTAAGCGGCCACGTAATCGTGGCGGTACATTCTCAGTTACGATGACCAACATCACCAATACCTTCTGGGTTAGGAATTGCGGGGGCTATATTTTCTTCGGCAGGCTCAGGCATTGCAATTTCACCCGTTGCTAACACTTCTTCTATCGTGGGAATGATTTTTTTAAGAATTTTCGTTTGCCTGAAAATATCCCGGCATATTAAACGCACTTCACGCTCAGGGTTAGGATAATTTTTGGCGGAGATTTTAAACGCATGGGGAATAATATCGTCAAATTCATGGTACTATTATCGCATTACCCACTACAAGTCACATAGAGCCGTAACTTCTGATTTTTTCTTTAGCTGTTAACTAGGTTTTTTTCATACAGCAAGTCCAAGGCTTGCTAAGCAGGCATGTAGCATCACATAATCTTTATCACATCAATCATCAGTCAAGCTTTTTATATTGAGTTTATTCGCGGGTTGCAATGTTAGCTCCTATACCTGCTTGTGTTTATATTTTCGCAATAGATAAAAGCCCACAGCCAAAAGCTTTGGCAGGGCCAATACCATTTTTTAAGGCTTTTAAAAATAAGTCCACATCCGTTACGATTAATTTTCCTTCAAAATCTAAGGTTCTAATTAGAAAATTTTTCTTTTCTTTCGAGCTAATTGTATATTCTTTATCATTACCAATTGCAACATCCCAATTTTTAACACTAAATCCGTGTTGCTGCCCTTTTCGTTCCAACCAATTCATACCTTTTTCCTGAACCAACTCATCAAGTGAATAATCTTCACCGCACTGTAAATTATTCTTTTTCAACTGATGCTTGGCATCAATAATTAACCCGTATTCTTTCTGTTTATCATTCTCTTTGCGCTTTATGATTGGATTAGCTCTTAATTTAAAGCGTAAAAATTGGCCTTCTGAAATTTGAGGGTTATAAAGAGCTGACACCACGACTTCCATAGCCTCTGTTGATGGAATAATATGCGTAGCTAGCAATAACAGGTACTCCACATTTTTATACGCATCATATTCAACTCGGTATAGAAAATCTCGTTTTTGGCTTTTACTTCGACTGACTAGTCGCCATATCAAGTCATGGACAAAATAAGCATCTTTTTCAAACTGCCTTTTCTGCCTGTTTCGATACTCATCATCAGGAATGATTTTATGTAGGTACATCACTGCTCCTTTTTTCCGTTGCGTAATATTCTTCCCGTTCGGTAAATTGCCAGCTTATTTTGTTAACGGGCTGGTCTCTTCGTGTCATTTTCATTTGGCTATTGGGTAATGGCTCTTCGCTATACCATGTCACTGATGTTTGTTTTTCTGTCAACCGGGATAACTCTTCCTGATACGCAAATACTGCCTTATTAATAGCTTGTTGACTGTTTAGACCAGATGTAACCTGTGCTTGCAAGGGTAAACTGAGCGGACAAGATTTACGCCCAAGATATAATGAAAACTGTGGTTGCTCCATAAACCCAATTAAACTATTAAGTTTATTGATCTTATCGTCAAAAACTTTCCAATCAATTAGATTTTCAGTATCTTCACATAATGCGACTGAATAAAGGGCATCATAGTAATAGGTACGTCTTGATTGAATTGCCCCCGCTTCTTTGTTACTTTTAGATTGAATGACACGCCAATGAAGAGCCGATATTTCATCCAATCTTATCCAGCAGTTCTTTTTTCGGTCATTTTTTATAGCTTGTTCGCTAGGTGCTTGAATGGTGTGATAATCATCTATAGGCTTACCAAAATTATCGACTCGAACAGAAAACAATAACTTAAATAACTCCTGCTGTTTTTCCTGCTCATCACGTCTAATACCTAACGCTGCTGCCAGTAAACCAATTACAGCTGATTTTGAAGGTTGGCGATAGCTAGGGCGAATATCACCAACGGCAATATCTCCCCAAGAAGCCATTGCACCATGTAATTGAAAAACCAAATATTCTTTCATTAAAAATCACCGACAAAATCTAAAATATCCTGCAAAGTTCCCTCGCCAAACAAATTCATTTCTTTTTCTTGTGGTGCGGAATACGCAGTATTGAACTTGTCTTTGATATTTTTTAGTTTAGCAATGGCTTTTTCTGGTTCTGATGCTTGCATCTGGGTTAAAAAGGCGAGAGATAAATTGCGTGGCTGTGCACTGCCTTTTTCTGCCAGTATGTAAAAAGCCTGAGCGCGATTTGCATAACTGTTTTGTTTGCCGGTTGGAGCTATCACTGCCACTGTTTCTGCCAGTGCTTGTAAAGCATTTTTCGCTAATTTTTTATCTTGCAGGTTTTCCATTAATAACTTGGTATCTATGCACACATACAAGTAATAAATAGCGGAAACAAACTCCTGTTCACCCATATGTGCAGAACCGTGCTTATTTAAATCATCCACTGCAGTAAAAAAATCGGGTTCTATTTCTACTTCATTGATTGAAATAGCATGAGCCACTTGCACAGATGCTTCGACATTTGCATCAGGTCGCTTGGCTATCATACGGCCGAACATGGCTAGATCAATATTTCGAGGAGTTTCATCTAGCAAAGATTCTAATTGTTCTTTTGTTGGCTCACTTTCTAAACTTAAGACTAATGCTTTAACTCGCTCAATTTCTAAACTAGAAAAGTGTATGGGCTGTTCAGTTACAATTTCCTTGCCTATCAAGTCTTCTGCAATTTCTACTTCTTTCTTGGCTTTTAGCTTAGCTGGTTTAGCAAAAACACCAAGTATTGCTTTTGTGTATTTTTCGGCACTCTTTTCACCATGCCTTGCTTTTAACTTTGCATAAAGACCCAGTTCAGCATCCAAAAAAAGTTCTCGCGTACGTTGACCTATACTGAGTCCTTGTTTTTCCCAAATTTCCGAAGTACGCCAGGCACGTTTCAAGCTTTGTGAAGAAATACGAGATCGCTGTGTGCCTCCCATAATCGCAACTTTAGGTTGCCCTAATTCATCTCTATTAGGGTTTGAAGGAGGATAAGAAACCAGTAAATGTAGCTGGATAAAACGGTTATTTGTATCAGTCATGATGATTGTCCCTATGTTAATCTAAATTAGCTTTTTCGTAATATTTATACGCCAGTTTTGTTTTGGTGTTATCACCCCAAAAATAAGCAATGCTCAATAAATCCAAAATATTGACTTTTTTATCCAGCACCCGGAGCACCTGAATAAGAAAATGAAACAACTTCTCTCTGTCATCAATTTTTAATAAACGACGAAAGCGCAATTCACTAAGCTTTGGTTTATCGCCTCTACTGATTTGATAGGCAAAGTAATCTGGTTTTTCTTCATCACCCTCTTTGTAACTTGTCACGTTACTATCAATGTAGGCAACTAATGCAATCATAATGGCCATTTGTTCTTTTTGAGGATATTTATCACCCTGCATAAACTTCTTTGATAACTTCCAGTAATGACGCTGAAAAGTAGATGTTTGTTGTAGTTTTTTTAGATTCTTACAACGCCTTAACTCTGCTCTGTCACCTTTATTAATTAATAAATCTTCCCAACTATCTAATAAGGCAATACTTGCTGGGTGTTCGCGGTTAAATAGCTTCGGTAGCTGAGTTTTAGTCATTCCGCTTCTCCTTGGGGATGCCGAGGGTATCTTGTTTTAAGGATTTACTATGTAAGTTTTGCATCAATTGTTTATGAGCTAATGCAATACGCCTTGGGTTGGTTTTTATACTTGCTTTAAATGCCCACTGATTGAAAACATGTTCGCTTATAATCAGAATATGGGTATGCCAAGTTATACGCAATTTTATTCGGTTGTCTTCATTTAATGGATCACTAAGGCTATATAGCTGATTTACCAAATCATAAAATTTATCATGTGTTTGGCTCCAAAAGTACTTCCCCACTTCTACCGATTTATTATTGATAAATGCTTTTTTCTGGTCTTTATTTTTGTTCTCATTTTCATCAAACCAAGCATTTTTTACAGCGTTCGTTAAATATCCACTGTAGCTATCTGAAATTTTGTTACTTGCTTCAATATATCGTTGAATTTCAGCTTCAATTACCTTTCTATTATTCTCATTGTCAATAAAATAAAGTGGTGTTTTTGATTCATACCACCCCTTTGGTGAATTACTATCCATTACAAACCCAAAAGACCAAAGAATTAACTGTTCTTTTTTAAGTTGCTGATTTTTGAAATATTGGGTAACGACTTGAGCAGGAAATTGTTTTTCTGTGGTTTTAAAGAAATCACTCCAATAAATATAAGGCAACCCTTTTGATGTCATTTCAAAAGCTAAAAAACTTCCTTCATACTCCCCGCTTTCAGCTTTTCTATATGCTGAAAACGGGTGTTTCCAAATAATTTTTGGGTAGTTATAGCCCTTGCTAGCCTTATAAACCGATTTAGTAAATACTTTATGCTTACCACATAAACTACACAGTTCATCACAAGGGTCAGTTTGTAGGTATAAACGTCGCCCCCAAGCCCAATAAACCAGTAATGAATTAGCATTTTCTGGATAAATACCTGTAATATCCTTTCTTACTCGTTGAGTATTTTTTTTCTGTTGTTGTACCTCCTTTTTCTTTTCTTTTAACTCTTTCAGTTCTTTTTTATCTTTCGCCTCATCAATTAGCCCACTGTACTTTATAATCTTTTTATCAAGTTTATTAATAATGTCTGTTAGTTGTTTACGTTTCACTTCATTGTTAGATACCTCCTGCATCCATAAAAACTTTTCTTGTTCTTTATTTTTAAAAACTAGATCAGCTGTTAAAATATTAAGCCAGATATTTCTCCATAATGAAGCCTTGGTTTGCTTTTCATCAATACTTATCAGGTTAGAAATAAATCCATTGCCACGCATCGACTCAAAGTACCCAGCCCCACCTTGATCAGCAAAAATATTTGTTGTAAAAACTGCAATGGCTGAACAAGAAGCGCACAAATTATCAACATCTTGCTGCTTAACAAAAAAATCACCATTTTTACTTTTTGTACTATCTCCAGGTGCGCCAAATATTATTTCTTCGATCGGCTTTAAATTTTTCTTTTCTTGTATTGATGCATCCTGCATAAACCGAACCCCATCACCATCCAAATAAAACGCGCCTTTTACTGTATCCAGTTTTTCCTGGAGCTCACTTTCACTGGGAGGAGATTCAAAAAACTTGCGCCACTCACGTGGGTTTTGAGGTGCAAACACTGTCTGCACTATACCAATTAAAAATTGCATTAATGCCGCATTAAAATCGGCACGTGGTGCATCCAACGCGATAATATCGGCTTGTACAATGTCACATACTTTTATAAGTTCACTTTGACCTTTTATGGGAATCCATGCATCACTCAATAAATTAAACCGACTCATATAAAACCTTCCTGTTCCAATTGCTCATCATTTTGCTCCTGTTCAATTTCGTAGGCATACATCAGCCCGAGTTGCGTACAATAAAATAATATTGTCTCTTCTCCTTTATCATTTTTCACTTCCCCTTTAAGCCTTGTAAAAATGCATTTACTAGCTTTCCCCTAATCGTTATTGGCAAAGTTGCAGACATAATAATTGCACTTCCGCCCATAGCTGCATGAACTTCAAGTAATACTTCAAGCTCTTTACCCATATAGGCATCATAAGCATGAGCTTCATCAATGACTAGTATTTTTCCTAATAAACCAATCAAACGCAGTGATTGATATTTAACTTTTAAAATGGCTAAAAACACCTGGTCAATCGTCCCTCCCCCTACATGTGCCAATAATGACTTTTTCCTATTATCCGCTAACCATTCACCTTGTTGCTCTGAGTGCCATACTTCATCAGCAACCCAGTTGGCACGGGTTTTAGTGAATTCTAATACGGCAGTATGCTGGGTTTTTCCTGTAAAAATACCATAAGCAGAATGCAAAAATTTTGTAGTTGTTCATTGCTTACCGTTTGAGCGGTTTGTTCCAGTATATGTGCCGAGTAGACACGATCAACCGAAAATATTCGCAGTTCATTGCGATAATGGCTGTAGGCTGTTTTCTTTGCTGAGCATAATATTAATGCGCTGTTGCAGACTTTCAATTTGCTCGCTTAATATGCCTGGGCTAATATTTTGTAGAATTTTCTGACAAATGAGTAGCCCCTGCAATTCTTCTGAACTAAACCATAGATCAGGTAATTCATAGGGCTTGCTGGAAGGTTGCTGGTAGTACTGGTAGCCGTTGATTTTGAACATTCTAGCTTCTAGCTTTCTAGCTGCTCTTTGATTTGCTCTAGTAATAAGAGTGTACGGCGATTGCTGAGTAATCCATGTAAACGGTATATCTTGTCGAAACGATCCATTGTTTGTCCTTGCTAATTCAATTATCTAGTACCAACACTGATGAGCATTATCCCAAATATAGTCTAACTATGCTGATTTTCCAATATTAATAGACTCTCGGGTAAATAATTTTATCGTTTATCGTTCCCACGCTCTTTTATATCTGGACATTAAAAAAACAGGATTTTAGCTATTTTTAGCCTCTAAACAAGACAAAAACTGGACTTTCATGCGCTAGCTGATTATCATGCCATAGATAAATCGGTTGAATGCCTCTACATATACTTGCCTGGATTATTTTTTCTGGTTTGGCGAGGAAAACAACTTAATTAGTTTTAACTTAATATATAACATCAGTTTCTGTGAATAAGACCTATAAAACCTCCCCTGGCTCACCGTATCCCGTTGGTTCACGATTAAAAGAGAATGGAGTAAACTTCTCCATTTTCAGTCGTCATGCGACAGATGTCGAACTCTTATTGTATGATAGCTCCACTAGCCTGGAGCCATTTCAAATTATTCCCTTACATACTGAGTTTAATAAAACATTTTATTCCTGGCATGTTTATCTCCATGAACTCCCCGCTGGCACTTGGTATACCTGGCGGATGGATGGCTCGGGTGATACCGCACAAAGCGGACTGCGCTTTGATAAAGAGAAACACTTGCTTGATCCTTTCGCACGCGCAGTAAGCGATAAACTCTGGCATCGAGAGCTAGCCTGCCTACCCGGCGATAACGGACATACATCTATGCGTAGCCTAGTTGCTGATGAACGCTATGACTGGGAAGGTGATAAGCCGTTTTCATTTAAGAGTGAAAATGCCATTATCTATGAATTACATGTGGGTGGGTTTACTAAGCATAACTTATCCGGGACCACTAATCCGGGAACTTTTTCTGCACTGATTGAAAAAATTCCTTATCTTAAAAGTTTAGGCATTACCCATGTCGAGTTATTGCCAGTTATGGCCTTCGATGAGCAGGACGTACCTCGAGGTACAGCCGCTCTTGGGCTAAAAAACTATTGGGGCTACAGTACGCACAGCTTTTTTAGCCCCCACCCTGGCTATTGTGTCACCCCTGAAAACGGCACCCATATACAGGAATTCCGTGATCTGGTTAAGGCCCTGCACAAGGCTCAAATTGGCGTGATTATGGATGTGGTCTTCAACCATACCTCAGAAGCTGGCACTGAAGGGCCAGTGATCAATTTTCGTGGCATAGGCAGTAGTATTTTTTATCACCTTGATGCGGTCGATAAAAGTAAATTTCGTGATTACACCGGCTGCGGTAATACCGTTAATGCTAACCACCCGGTGGTGGCAAACTTTATTATTAGCTGTCTGGAATACTGGGTTCGAGAAATGCATGTGGATGGTTTCCGCTTTGATCTGGCCAGTGCAATGGCACGTGGTGAAAACGGTGAAGTTCTACAGGACCCACCGGTTTTATGGGGCATTGAGCTCTCGGAACAACTGGCAAAAACAAAGCTGATTGCTGAAGCCTGGGATGCTGCGGGGCTTTATCAAGTCGGAAGTTTCCCGGGTTACCGCTGGGGAGAGTGGAATGGTAAATACCGGGATAGTGTGCGCCGATTTATCCGTGGTGACAGGGGCATGATTGCCGAGCTTGCAACCCGCCTGTGTGCCAGTAGCGACCTGTATAAACATCAGGGGCGTTTACCCATTAATAGCATTAACTTTATCACCTGTCATGATGGTTTTACATTGAATGATATGGTCAGCTATAACCACAAACATAATTTGGCAAATGGTGAAGACAACCGGGATGGCTGTAATCATGATATGACTTATAACTGTGGTGTTGAGGGTGAGACGGACGACCTTAGAATCATTGAATTACGCCAGAAACAGGCCAAAAATTGCTTTGCAGTGCTATTACTAAGCCAGGGAGTACCAATGCTACTTGCGGGTGATGAAGTACTGAATACGCAGCAGGGCAATAATAATGGCTACTGTCAGGATAATGAATTAACCTGGTTTGACTGGAGCCTGACTGAGAAAAATGCAGATATGTTGCATTTTGTCCAGCAAATGATAGCACTGCGTAAACGCCATCCATCGCTGATGCGCCGTCGTTTTCTAACTGGAGATTGTGCTCCGGGTCGGCATATCCCTGATATTCAGTGGCATGGTGTTGAACTAGATGCCCCACAATG
>WTCN01000148.1 GCA_013138555.1 Methyloprofundus sp.
CGTATTGGTATCTGGTCTAGCAATAACTTGCAGTGGATATTGATACAAATGGCGACAGCCAGAATCGGTGCGATATTAGTCAATATTAATCCTGCTTATCGTGTGCAAGAACTGGAATATGCCTTAAGGCAATCTGAGGTGCAATGTCTGGTGATGATTCCGGCATTTAAAAAAAGTCATTATCTTGATATGTTGCTTGAGCTATTACCCGAACTAAAACAGCTTCAGGCACAAAGCTTTACAATTGATACATTAGCGGATTTACGCCGAATTATTGTCTATGACCCCGTAGAAGCAAATCAAACGAGTGTTCCTTATGCCAGCTTTACTGCCTGGCAAGCACTTATCTCAGCAGCTGCACAAGTATCTGTAGATAAACTGGATAAAATCACTGCAACGTTGGATATTGATGATGCTATCAATATTCAATACACTTCGGGCACCACTGGTTTTCCCAAGGCAGTGGTACTGACGCATCACAATATTCTTAATAATGCCTGGTTTGCAGCGCAGGCGATGCATTTTAATGAATTAGACCGATTATGTGTTCCTGTCCCGTTTTATCATTGCTTCGGTATGGTGCTGGCGAATTTATTGTGTTTTTCGGTTGGCGCGAGTGTGGTTATTGCCTGTGAACATTTTGATGCAGAAGCGGTGTTACAGGCGGTTGAAAAATATCGTTGTACTGCCTTGCATGGTGTGCCGACCATGTTTATCGCTGCACTGGAACATGAAAATTTTAGGCAGTATCAGCTGGATTCATTGCGTACTGGTATTATGGCGGGTGCACCGTGCCCGCCGAAATTGATGCAACAAGTTATGCAGGATATGCATTGTGCTGAAATTTTGATTGCCTACGGTGAAACGGAAGCATCACCTTTAACACACCTAACGACGCGGGAAGATAATCTACAAAGGCGCACGCAAACGGTAGGTCATCATCTGCCACATCAGGAAGTAAAAATTATCAGTACCGATAATCAGCATACCGTGTCGGTTGGAGCAACCGGAGAGATCTGTTTCCGTGGCTATCATATTATGCAGGGGTATTATAATAACCCTGAAGCCACGGCAAATGCCATTGATGCACAAGGCTGGTTGCACTCTGGAGATTTAGGGGTGATGGATAACGAGGGCTATGTCAGTATTACAGGGCGCTTAAAGGATATGATTATTCGCGGCGGTGAAAATATTTATCCGCGCGAAATTGAAGAGCTACTTTTTAGCCATCCAAAAGTGGCCGAAGTGGCGGTTTTTGGTGTGCCGGATGATTTTTACGGAGAACAGGTTGCTGCGTGGATACAGTTACACGCTAAAGAATCTTGTGATGAAGAGGAAATTCGAGCATTTTGTCATGATAAACTGAGTCACTTTAAAATTCCCCGATATATTCGCTTCGTTAATGAATTTCCAATGACTGTCACCGGAAAATTACAAAAATACCAGATGCGCGCGGAAATGATTGGTAAGCTGACTAGCTAGTGGCTATATTGTACTGCTTTATCATTTGCGCGCTTCAATCTGGGCTGGCTTGTTAAGCGTCAGCGCAACAAGCTAACCCAACATTTTCGGGTATATATAGACTTTCAGAAATTAAATTTCCACATTAAATCATTACAAGCACATCCTATGCCTAAAACAGGCATATAGAAATTATTTATCTGAGAATCTATAGGTCGGGTTAATTGAATTGTTGGGTTGCCAAAAAGACGGCAGCCCAACCTACAATATTTGTCCCGTCTTAAGTGCGTAGCCGAATTAATTAACAACAGAAAAAAACAAGGAAACAAAAATGGCTAAACGCCTTTTACGATGGATACCCACATTATTGATTCTTGGTATTTCACTAAGCCTATCATATTACTGGCTAAGTAATAAGCCCAAAGCAAAACGTAGTGTCGCGCAACATTCAATACCCTTGGTTAATGTGATTCAACTTCAGGCAAGTGACCACACGATTAACGTACATGCGATGGGTAATGTTATTCCAGCCAGAAAAGTTAATTTAACCTCACGTATTAATGGCATGATTGTATCCGTCAGCCCACACTTTATCCCCGGAGACTTTTTAAAAACAGGTGAGCAAATTGTGCAGCTAGATCCTACCGATTACAAACTGGCGATTAAACAAAAAGAAAATGCACTGGCAAAAGCTGAATTTGATTTAACCATAGAACTGGGTCAGCAGGCGATTGCACAACGGGAGTTTAAATTATTAAATGCCAGCTTAGACCCACAAAGTAAAGAACTGGTATTGCGTAAGCCACATCTTGCCCTGGCAAAAACGGCTATTTCAGCGGCTAAAGCATCATTAACGCAGGCCCGCCTGGATTTACAACGCACGAAAACAACCAGTCCGTTCAATGCGATTATACTTGAAACCAATGCACATGTTGGCTCCTGGGTATCTACCTTTTCCACCGGAACCCCCTTAGTCAAACTCGCAGGTATTGATAACTTCTGGGTGCTGGCAAGTCTCTCGGTTGACAAACTCGGCAAAATAAAAATACCTAATATTAATAGTGAAACCGGCTCAGTCGTTAAAGTATTTTATGCCGCTGCATGGGGTAAAAATACTTATCGCATAGGAATAGTAAAGCGTTTAAAAGCCGAATTAGAGTCATCTGGCCGTATGGCTCAGCTTATTATAGAAGTGCCTGATCCACTCAGTCGGCTAGCTGAAAATAAAAATGCCCCGCGATTAATTCTAGACTCGTTTGTACGTGTAGAAATTGCTGGCAATACCCTGGAAAATGTATATGCTATCGCGGAAAATTTACTGCATGATGGTCAGCACCTTTGGCTACTGAGCGAAAAAAATACCCTAGATATCAAAACGATTACTCCCATTTATTCAGAGTCAGGACAAGTTTTTATCAATGTCGAGCAGATTTCCGACAAGGCTCGCATTATTAGCAGTAATTTAAATACTCCCGTTCAAGGCATGCAGTTACGCGTACAAACATTAAATCATGAATAATCAATACGCAGACATCAAACGGAGCGGACCAGTCAACTGGATGGCCGCTCACCCAGTTGCTGCAAATCTGGTCATGTTAGCCTTTATTATTGGAGGCTTACTATTTCTTAACAACATGAAGCAAGAAGTCTTTCCTGACTTCGTTACCGACAGCATCAGTATTAATGTCGTATACACAGGTGCAGATCCCGAAGAGATAGAGCGTAGCATCATACTTGTTATAGAAGATGCTATTTCAGGCATAGAGGGGGTAGATGAAATCAGTTCCTCGGCAAAAGAAGGACTGGGAAGTGTCATTGTTGACGCGCTGAGTGATGCAGATATTAATCTTCTGGCTCAGGATATCCAGAAAGAAATTGATCGCATTACGACTTTTCCCGAAGAGGCAGAGGAGCCTAAAGTCCGTGTGATGGCCAGTAAGCGTAAAACGATCTCACTGGTACTTTATGGCACGACAGAGGAACGGGTTTTACATGAATTAGCCGAGAACTTTCGTGATCAGCTTTTACAGGCGGAAAATATTACTCAAGTCGGCCTGGACGGTATTCGACCTTTAGAAATTAGTATCGAAATATCTCAGGATGCTCTCCAAAGCTATCATATTTCCCTGACAGAAGTCGCCCAGCGTATTCGCAGTGCCAGTTTTGACCTGCCCGGTGGTAGTGTCAAGACAGATGCCGGTGAAATTTTAATTCGCATGCAGGAGCGCAAAGAGACCGGGCAACAATTTGCTAATATGCCGCTGATTACAACAGCAGCAGGGTCGACTATTTTATTGAAGGATATAGCAACAATCAGTGATGGCTATGAAGAAACTGACTATTCGGCAAGTTACAATGGCTATCCTGCCATCATGTTGCAGGTCTATCGTGTTGGTAATCAAACACCGACCGGTATTGTCGATACCGTTAAACAGCAAATTGAACTGAGTAAAGCAAGCCTGCCTAAAGGTATTGGCATAGATATTCGCTATGATGCTTCAAAATCATATACAGAGCGGGTTGATTTATTATTACGTAATAGTGCACTCGGCTTATTACTGGTATTTATTACGCTTGCCTTGTTTTTAGAACTACGTTTAGCTTTTTGGGTCATGATGGGGATACCTATTGCCTTTTTAGGATCATTTTTATTCCTGCCGGCCTTTGGGGTGTCGCTGAATATGATTTCCCTATTTGCCTTTATTATTGCTCTGGGTATTGTTGTTGATGATGCCATTATCATTGGTGAAAATGTTTATCATTATCGCCAGGAAGGCTATCCTGCCTTAACAGCAGCGATTAAGGGCGCTCAGGAAATGGCAGTGCCTGTTACCTTCAGTATCTTAACCAATATTGCCACCTTTATGCCCTTATTCTTTATGCCAGGTGTTATGGGGAAAATATTCTTTGTGATTCCCTGTGTTGTCATCCTGGTTTTTTTATTATCTTTAATCGAAAGTTTATTTATTTTGCCTCATCACCTGGCGCATCTCAGTCATAATCAGCGTACTGGCTTGCAGCTCTGGTTGTATGAAAAACAACAAGGTTTTAGCCATGCTTTTCGCCATTGGGTAAAATATCGTTATGGGGGTTTTCTTGACATTACCCTCAAACATCGCTATTTAACCGTGGTAACAGCCTTTGCATTACTGATTGCCACACTCTCTTTTGCACTCAGTGGGCGGATGGGCATGTCGATGTTTCCTAAAATCGAATCTGATTTTGCCCAGGCAACATTAAGCCTGCCTTTTGGTACGCCTGTTGAAAAAACCCAAGTGATTGTTGATCATCTGGTTCGTTCAGCACACGCAAGTATTGAGCAGCGTGAGGGTGGCGAACAACTTATTCGCGGTATTTTCTCAGAAACAGGGAAGGGAGGTAGTCACAAAGCGATCATTCGTAGCTATCTTGCACCGCCCGAGGTGCGCGATAAAATCATGGGCACAGCCGAGTTTACAGAAATCTGGCGCGAAAAATCGGGTGAGATAGCGGGTGTCGAAAGCCTGATATTTGAGTCAGATTCAGGCGGACCAGGGGCTGGTTCAGCGATTACCATAGAGCTAACTCATCGTGATATTACAGTGCTGGAACAAGCCAGTATTCAATTAACCGATGCGCTCCGTGCCTATCCGATGGCAAAAGATATTGCTAATGGCATGAGTCTGGGTAAACAGCAATTAGATTTTACCCTGCTTCCCGAAGGAAAGAGTCTGGGTCTAACCGCTCTATCAGTAGCGAGCCAGGTGCGTAACGCCTTTTTGGGGGCCGAAGTCTTGCGTCAGCAACGTGGGCGCAATGAAATCAAGGTTATGGTTCGCCTACCCGAAAGCGAACGTGTTTCCATGCAGGATATGTATGACTTTTTGGTCTGGACCGATAAAGGGATTGCAATCCCACTACGTGAAGTTGTACAGGTTAAACGTGGGCACGCATTCACCGAAATAAAGCGCCGTAATGGTCAGCGCAATGTACAGGTCAAGGCAAATGTAACCCCAAGAAGCCAATCAGTGGAAATTATTAATGCCTTAAAAGCAACGACCTTGCCTGCCTTAGTGCAGCAGTACTCGGGATTAAAATATAGTTTTCAAGGTCAACAAGCGGATATGGCAGACAGTGTCGGTAGTTTGAAACTCAGTTTTGTATTTGCCGTGTTAGCGATTTATGCCATGCTAGCGATTCCGTTTAAGAGTTATGTTTTGCCTCTTATTGTTATCGTCAGTATCCCCTTTGGCATTATCGGTGCAATATTTGGCCATCTTATTATGGGCTTTAATCTGAGTATATTAAGTATGCTAGGTATTGTTGCCCTCTCTGGTATCGTGGTAAATGACTCTTTAGTCTTAATTAGTCAAGCCGTTCATCTGGAAAAAGAAACTGACCTAACACCTAAAGAAATTATTAAAGCGGCTGGTATACAGCGTTTTCGTCCCATTATTCTAACCACTCTGACGACCTTTTTTGGCTTAGCCCCGATGATACTCGAAACTTCGCGTCAAGCACGTATGTTAATTCCTATGGCTGTTTCTATTGGTTTTGGGATATTATTTGCTACGCTGATTACTTTGGTATTAATACCTTCTTTGTATTTAGTGATAGATGATTGTAAGGGGTATTGGAAGAGGGTGAAGGAATAGGTCTGGTTTTTGGGTTTTATTATTGACATAAGCTATAAAATAAATTATAAAGTGACATAGTTTTTTTGTTAGTTTGCCTCTTTAGTATACTGATTTTCAGGTCAATACCGTGGGGAAAATAAGGCAAAAGGTCGTGATATTAGTATCAAGGCAAATATGCCTGAATTGTCGGTTAATACTGTGGAATATTGGGGCGTTTTTGCTTGATAATAATATTGTTAGGATTTCAGGAGAAATATTTGAACCCGATTTCACAAATTAAAATTCAGTCAACTAAAGTTATAATTTTGATCTTGTCGGCTGTATTTTTATCGTTAGGTGTGGCATTAATTGCAAATTACATAAGCAATAAGATTGGGTTAACAACTAATTTACTGTTAACTGGTTTAATTTTAATACTAATCTCTCTGTTTATTGTTATTAAAGTTATAAATCCAAAAGTTAAAAAAATAATAAGAATAAAGGCTGGGTTCTTCTTTGACCCCCACACACTTTTATCAAAACCAGTTATCGGATATAAGTTTAATCGAGATATGGGCGATTATTTGAAGTCTTTAGGTGTAGAAAACAGAGCATATGCTAAAGCTCTATGCATAGGGTATAAGGATGATAATTATGACTCCGATAAGTTTGACCCTGATAAGCTTGATTTTTATAATCTTTCATCATCGGCTGCAGAATTTATTTTTTTAAAACAACTTGATTATACCCCGTCTACTTTGAAAAGCGTAGTTAATGAAATTTTATTTTCTGACTCCTTTTGAGCCTAAACTTTGACCTTAACATCTCTATTTTTAAGAATTTTAGGATCAATTCAGGCAACCAAAATATAAGAATT
>WTCN01000208.1 GCA_013138555.1 Methyloprofundus sp.
ACACGCTATATGGGCTTATTTGATGACGACTGGCAGGGAAGTGGTTTTTTATATGCTGCGCTTCCCGGAACCATGCTAAAACAGCAACTAAAACCAGAAATCGAGATAATGGCAGCTCAGGGGAGTCAATTGACCTACCATAAGCCTGCTACTCAGACCTTTCATCAATTACGGTTAGATGAAAGCAATCCAATGATGGCGAGTCTTGCTGCATTTAAAGCGATATTAACAGGTAATCTGGTTTATTTGCGCCAACTTTATCAATTGAAGTTTACCATTCTGGAATCAGCGTGGAAGCTGGAAATGAGCGCTAAAGAACATGAGCCAGGTGAGGAGCCGCTAAAAATTATTATGCAGGGGCTGAGTGAGCATGCTGCTAATAAAATGGAAGTATTTTTGCCAGATGGTGATCGTAGTTTGTATGTTTTAAGTCAGCCGCAACAAGGTCTGGCAGTTAAACATAAATTAACGGGGTTATTGCAGTCACTAAAAGGTCATTAATTGTGCGCAGCTTGATACCTTCACTCGTTTTTTTTCTGTGCCTGCCTCTGCTGATTGCTCTAGCTATTTATACCACGCAGTTTAAAACGGATATATCTGCGTTTGTTATTGCCGGGGATAATGCCGAAGAGATTTTATTAGCCAGTGAGATACAATCAGGTACTTTATCCCGGCGCTATATTTTATCGATTGATGCGGGTAATAATGGCAAGGTTTCTGCCGTCTTTATTCAAGCCTGGCTAAAGCAGTTAAAGTCTATTTCAGGTGTTGTTGATGTTTGGGCAACTGATGAGAAAAAAGGAGCTTTAGGCGCTTTAGCCAGTTTATATGCTAAACATGCCGCGCAGTTATATAGCCAGTATCCCGAACAGGCGCTTGCTGAAATACTGACCGAGACAGCTTTGGCTGAACGGGCGGCAGGCTTAAAACAAGCCTTACTTTCTCCTCAGGGGCGGTTTATAAAAAAAATTGCCGTGCAAGACCCTTTGTTACTCTCCCTAAATGGATTTAAAGCGATTGCAGCACAGCTACAAAACCAGCAGTCAAAATCGACACAGTTTGCAAATTTTATTTTAGAAACAGAAGCTTCTGGCATGAATGTGCCAGTGCAGTTGCCGATCCAGCAACAAATCAAGCAGTCTTTTGCTAGCCTGCAAACTTCAAGCGATGACTATCAGTTAGATATGACAGGTGTTCCTCTATTTGCCGTCGCAACACAGACGATGATAGAGAGCGATATTAAATTTATCAGTATTTTTTCTTCGTTGGTATTGATGCTGTTATTTTTGCTTATTTTTCGCTCATTTCGTGTCTTGTTCTGGGTGTTTTCTTTGCTGATGATGGTGATGACTATTGCTGTGTTAGTCACTAATTTTATTTTTGGTTCAGTGCATGGCATGACGATTGCGATTGGTTCTACCTTAATTGGGATTTGTATTGATTATCCTATACACGCAATCGTTCATGCGCAAGGCATGCAGCAGGCACAGCGTTTAAGTGTCATCAAACAGATTTTTCCTAGTTTAATCATGGGGGCAGTAACGACATTAATAGGTTATGTTGCTCTCGGTTTATCAGGCTATCCAGGTTTTCAACAAGTTGCTGTGTACACGGGGACGGGAATTATTGTTTCCTTATTATTAACTCGTTATTTATTTCCGCGATTGATGACTGGGGGCGCAAAAGATATCACTCCTTTTCGCTTTATCATATTTTGGCCTAAGTTTTGTCAGCGATACCGTTGGGGGTTGCTAGCTGGGGTAGTGGCACTGTCAGTTATAGGTGCAGTGCAATTAGATCGTTTGCAATGGTTACAGGATTTACAGCAATTAACTCCGGAACTGGATTATTTAAAGGCAAACGATAAAAAAATTCGTGAGCGTATGATTAGCATGGAGCCAGGGCGTTTTGTATTAGTCAGTGGCGAGACGGTTGAGCAGACCTTGCAAAGTGCTGAACAGGTTTATCAGCGTTTAGATGCAATACAACAAACGGGGGATTTAGAGGATTATTTTGGGCTTTATCCCTGGCTTCTATCAGAGCAGCAGCAGTTAGCAAACCAAAAACTATTATTAACAGCTTTAAATGAGCAGCAGCGTGAGTTTTGGCGCAGTGCCTTGCAAGCACAAGGCTTGTCGGTAGGGCGGTTAGGCGAATTGGACTATATGCAGAACGAAACCTTGAAGTTACAGCAGGTTTTACAATCTCCTGTTGCTAAACTGATCAGTAATCAAATTGTTGTGACAGAGCACCGGGCTTTGTTAATTATCTGGCTTAGTCAGCACAAGCCAGAGGCCATACAGAATGCTTTAACAGATTTACAGCATGTACAATATTTTAGTCAGCGCGATATGCTTAATCGCATGGCGGTGGACTATCAGCACCGGGCTGAAATCACCTTATTATCAGGCTTGGCTTTAATTGCATTTTTGTTATGGTTACGCTATAAAAGTTTTGTTGTTACTTTACAAACGCTATCTCCCGCGTTTTTAGCGGCTTTATTGATTCTGGCACTTTGGGCGTGGACCGGGGAAGCTATCAGCTTTTTGCATTTAGTCGGGTTTTTATTAGCGGTTGCTATCTGTGTTGATTATGGTATTTTTTATCAGGAAAATCGCAGTGGTCATTTGACCTTAACTTATCAGGCGATGGCAGCTTCCATGCTGACCAGTGCTTTGGTATTTGGCTGCTTGATTTTTGCGCAGACATCAATGTTACAGACTTTGGGAAAAGTAGTGAGTTGTGGGGTGATTCTGGGGTTTTTATTGTGTCCGATATTGATTAGGCCTAATAAGGTCTAATTACTTGTAATAGTCTTTCGCTGGCAAAAAGCTCAGGCTATAATGAATTTTCAACATGCTTAGGAACAAGCATGAAATAATTTTGTCATTTGTAGGTGCGAATTTATTCGCACAGTGCGGATAAATCCGCACCTACAAAAGAAACTTGCCTAAGTTATTACATGCGCATTCCAATTTAAAATTTAATATGATGTTACTAAAGTTGAAGCTTAGTTCGAATTACCAGGCTTGTATGGAGCTTCGTATGATTTCATGTAGAACTTATGAATGAGAAAATAATTAGCGTACTTATTGATGAAAACGATGGAAAATAATCATGCTTTAATTGAGCCTGTTGCTGTCACAGCTTATTCGGCTTTAAGTGCATGTGGAATGGGTAATAAGGCTTTATACCAATCCCTATCTGCTAATCAGTCCCAACTGGCTCCTTTATCACTTTTTAATATCACATTTCCTAGCTATGTTGGCGAGATCAAACATCCTCTACTGGATATTGGCGATCAATTAGCAGATTATAACTGTCGTAATGCAAGAGTCGCTTTGACTGCATTAAATGATCAGCAAGGGGGTGTGCGGGATGCCGTTGAAGTAGCAAAAGAGAAATATGGAGCACAGCGTATTGGGGTTATTATTGGCACCAGTACCTCAGGGCTCTATGAAACTGAAGCGGCTTATGGTGTTTTGTTGGAAGAAGGAAAAATGCCGGATGATTTTCATTTTGTCACCGAACACGCTTATCAGGCAACAGCACGATTTATGCAATTGGAATTAGGTTTGACGGGTGTTTGTTATGCTATTTCTACGGCGTGTTCATCCGGTGCTAAAGCAATTGCCGCAGGGCAGAGACTGATTAATACAGGGGTTTGTGATGCAGTGCTAGTCGGCGGGGTTGATACCTTATGTCGCTTAACTTTACGGGGGTTTCGCAGTCTGGAACTGGTCTCCAGTCAACCGTGTACGCCCATGGATAAAAACCGTAAGGGAATTAGTATTGGTGAGGCGGCTGGGTTATTGCTACTGGAAAAATGTCATGCCGATAATGCCAGTGCAATGAAGGTGCTGTCCGTTGGTGAGTCTTCGGATGCGCATCATATGAGTACTCCGCATCCAGAAGGGAAAGGTGCAGCTTTGGCAATGACTAATGCCTTGCAACTGGCAGGTATACAAGCTGGGGAGATTGATTATCTGAACTTACATGCCACAGCAACCAAAATAAATGACAGTGTAGAAAGCCGTGCGGTATTTAGTGTTTTTGCTGATACAGTACCTTGCAGTGGCAATAAAGGCATTACCGGACATACTCTTGGCGCGGCAGGTGCATTAGAAACAATTATTGTCCTGGCAGCTCTACAGCAGCAGTTTATTCCCGGCACACAGGGATTAAAGGAGCTTGATGAGGATTGTCAGTGTCAGGTTATTCAAGAGCCATTGCAGACGCAAGGCATGCAAATTGCGATGAGTAATTCTTTTGGTTTTGGTGGTAATAATGCCAGTGTGATTGTATCCCTATGATGAAACAGTTATTTATTAAATCTGCCGCCGTCTGTTGCCCGGATGCCGAGGTGCTAGTCCCTTTTAAGCTGCACAGTAGCGATATAGATAAAAGCCTTATTCCCGCGGGTATGCGTAGGCGCACTAGCATGACGACACGGATGGCAATTACGGCAGCAAAGCTCGCTTGCTCGCAGGCAAATTCGGATACGCAAAATCTGGCTTCGGTTTTTGCTTCACTCGGTGGAGAAATACAGGTAACAGATGCGCTTTGTCGTTTATTGCCTGATGATAATGAACTACTTTCGCCAACCCAGTTTCATAATTCTGTGCATAATACCACGGCAGGATACTGGGGGATTTTAAATCAATGTCAGGCTCCGACTACGGCTATTGCAGCCGCTGATGATACTTTCGCAATGGGGCTGATTGAGGTATGGGCACAATTGCAGCAACAAGGCGGGGGTGAGCGCTTATTAGTCTGTTACGATGAGTTATGGCCGCAATATCTGGCTCCTCCCATTGGACAGGTAGCCTTTGCTTGCGCTTTTGTACTTAGTTCGGAAGGGGAGCAATCAATAGGCGCGATGACAATACCTCAGGTTTTATCAGGTAATCAGCAGGATTTGCAGCCAGAATGGCTTAAGTTAACGGAGTCAGCACCAGCGGCAGCAGCGATTCCTTTGTTACTTGCTTTGCAAAGTAAAACTGCGGGTTCGGTGCCGTTAAATATTAAAGCTCCCCTTTGGGCAACTCAGTTTGTCGCATAATTTGCTGGGTTTAAAAGGTGAGTGATTTAAGACTCTAAAGGGGAGTAGGCTTTAGCCTACATGCGCATTAAAAGTGTAGGCTAAAGCTTACTCCCCGGTTTTTAGCTAAATGGGGGTAGTAACTGTATTGAAAAATCTATTATTATCGTATAATATCTCATACTATGAGAATGATAAAAATAGGAAAAGCAGCAGATCTTTTGGGTGTTTCTATTCAAACCCTGCATAAATGGGAAGAAACAGGTGAATTAGTGCCTGATAGAAAATCTAAAGCGGGTACTCGCTATTACGATGCGGATCGTTTATTAAATCTAGGTGATACTGATGTGCCTACGATTGGGTACGCACGGGTTTCAAGTCACGACCAGAAAGAGGATTTGATTCGGCAGGCAGAATTGCTTGAAACTTTTTGTACAGCAAAAGGTTGGCACTATGAAATCATTTCCGACTTAGGTTCAGGAATGAATTATCATAAAAAAGGCTTGAAGCAATTATTAGAAATGATCCTCAAAAAGCAAATAAGGCGGATTGTTCTAACTCATAAAGATCGGTTGTTACGTTTTGGCGCAGAGTTGGTTTTTAGCTTGTGCGAAATACAAGGCATAGAAATTGTCATTATTAATAAAGGAGAACAACCCTCCTTTGAAGAGGAATTAGCAGAAGATGTTGTGGAGATTATGACAGTGTTTAGCGCGAGACTTTACGGGAGTCGTAGTCACAAGAGCAAAAAAATAATTGAAGCATTACAAGAGGCTAACACGCAACAATGAAAGGCACACGCATTCTTCATAGCGTTAACTTAAATCCTGGTAAATACGCCGCATTAAAAGAACAGGCAGATTTACTGGGACAAGTCCGATCCGAAGTTTGGCAGCGGTTTGGTTCCTTGCGTGGCGTGGGTGTTAATCATCGTGAAATTCGCACGGACTGGGTGAAAAACAAAGACTTTTCACCACTACCCGCGAAAGCCTGGAAAGAAACCTTGCGTGATGCGCTAGATGATATTCGTTTGTATGAAGCATCTGCCAAAGAAAAAGTGCGTAAGCAAATTGCCCGGCGCTTTAACGACCCGGCGGAACGAAAACATTACTTTGGATTACTACGCAGTCATGATTGGGTGAGTGATCCGCTGTTATCGCGCTGGATGAGAAAAGCCAAGAAGCATGGACGTAATCATACCTTCAATCAAATTATTCTGGAAAACGGCGTTTACAGTCAGTTTCAAGGTAAGGATGGAAATACCTGGCTGAAAGTTCCATCGTTGGTCAAAGGTAAACGCCTGGCGATTCCTTTAAATAGCAAGGTAAAACTGCAAGGCATGTTACGCCTGATTTTAATCGACGGGCGAGTCGAAGTGCATTATTTAGCGAAGGGCAAGCAGCACAAACCGTGCGGTACTGAAGTGATAGGCGTGGATAAAGGCTATAGCGAAGTGTTTGCTGATTCAGACGGGGCGTTTCATGGTGAAGGGTTTAATCACTTATTAACCCCGATTTCCCAGGCCAGAATGGAAAACAATCGCGCCAGAAATAAATTATTTCAAATTGCCGAGAAATCCTCAGCCAAGAAAAAAGCCCGGATTTATAAAAACAATCTCGGCACAAAAAAGCGTGTTCAGCAAAACCGAAAAATTAAACAGCAGATACGAACGCACTGTTTCAAAGCGGCTCATTCCGTCGTGGATAAAGCCGCAGAAGTGATCGCGGAAGATCTTACTTCTCCTATTCCCAAGAAAAATCAATGGAAGCAGTTTAATCGATTGATGAATAGCTGGATGAAAGGTGCCATCACTGAAGCATTAGAAAAAGTAACAAAACTCAGAGGTTCTGAGTTGCATTACATCAACGCGGCCTATACCTCACAAATTGACTCAACAACCCATCATCTGCAAGGAAACCGGGTTGGCGATAAGTTTTACCATGTAAATGGGGAGGTATCGCACGCCGATATTAATGCTGCGTGTAATATCAAGCACAGATACATTGACAAGGCGATCACTCGGTATATGCCGTATCGTCAGGTTAAGCGTATCTTGCTAGATAGACTTCACGCCTCGAAGGAGTTATCTGGGGCGGCGCAAGCCGTTTTGGAGACCGTCCCTTCAGGACTCTAGTTGCACGTGGAATCGTTATCAACAGAGAGCGTAAACAACCTTAAATCGATTATATACGATTTTGAGGAACGGAAATAAGAAAATAAGTTTTGAGAGAGATTGAGAGTGGACGAAAATAATTATGATGTCATTATCGCCGGTGCAGGGCCTGCGGGTACGACGGCTGCGACATTACTAGCACAATATGGGCATCGTGTGTTATTGATTGAGCGCGGTCAGCATCCTCGGTTTCATGTGGGTGAATCCATGTTACCTAAGAGTGACTCGGTTATGAAGCGGCTGGGTATCGCCTGGGAAAAGGGAAATTTAAAAAAAGGAGGGGCTGATTTTATTGATGAAGCGACTGGGCGGAGTACTTTTTTTCCTTTAAAAGGCAAATATCGTACCTTTCAGGTCGAACGCTCGGTATTTGATAAAAGACTATTTGATAATGCAGTCCAGCACGGGGTCGAAGCGCATCAACTAGAAAAAGTAACTCTGGTTAAATGTCGCGCAGACAGTGTGCAGATTGAAACGGATAAAGCGCAGTATCAGGGGCGTTATTTTATTGATGCGACGGGGCGCGATACGCTTATGGGGCGACAGCATAAGAGTATTGATAAAATTACACATTTAGGTAAGTTTGCCTTGTATAAACATTATAAGTTAGCCCATTCGATTGCTTCCGAAGCACTCTTTGCCACTGGCAATGCTAAAGTGTTGTTGTGTGATATAGGCTGGATTTGGTGTTTTCCTATCACGGAAGGGCGTGTCAGTATCGGGTTGGTAGTGCAAAAAGAGACACCCAGAAAGCTGAAACAGGAGGCGTTGTTTGATCATTATATTCAGGGCTCTCCTTATATTAGCGAGTTATTAGCGGGAAGTGAAGACTTGTTGGGGTTGATTACGGAAGCAGATTTTAGTTATCAGAATACTCAGCGTTATGGGCAGCGCTTTGCTTGCTGTGGCGATGCGGCGGGCTTTTTAGACCCGGTCTTTTCATCAGGCTTTTATTTTGCACTAAAAACGGCAGAGCGTATTGCGGATCAGTTACATAAGGGCCTGGTCGAGGGCATAGAAGCCGAGCCTGATTTGCAGCAAAGTGGGGATGAGTTTTTTCAATCAGGGTTTAAAACGGTATACTTGATGATAGAGCGGTTTTATTGCTCTAACTTAGTACAAAACCTGTTTTTTGAAGCCGACCGGGAACAGAAAATAAAACAGGATATAGTGGCCATATTAGCGGGTGATTTATGGAGTGAGGGAAACAGGTTTCAGCAAGGATTGTTACGTGGTCGGAATGTGAAGAGTAAATAATTTCCACTTTGAATGATAGGATGTGCTGAGGTACGAAGCGCATCGTGCTAAAAGGTGCGCTTCGTGCCTCAGCACACCCTATGCAATATCAATAAGGAATGTAACAGTCATTTACCTGTGAATCTATAGTAAGGTAACTCGTTTGTTTATTAAAATACAATTAAGGAGCTTGTTTATGCAACGTTTAGTACACATCATTCTTCTATTTACACTATTTAATTTAACAGCCTGCCAGACTTTAGAGCCTAAGCCATTACCAGCAGGTTTGCAGCTAGGTGATAAATATTACACGCAGGTAACGATGCAATATGAAAAAGGCAAATACCGAACGACTAATTATCGACGTGGCCTTTTATTAACAGTCAATACTGAAGTAGAATTATTGGAAGTTACGTCAAAGTCAATTAGACTTAAGCTTATTCAGGCAGAGCAAGAATTATTAATAGTCAATGTTATTAAACATACTGGCGATAGTGTTTATCAGGCTTTTGATAAGTTACTGGCTAAAACCAAGGTCAATTTATCTCGCTTTAGCGCCTTGGAGCAAAAAAATATTGCCAAAGGGAGTGTTGCTAAAGGTATGAGTAAATCAGCAGTGAAAGTTGCCATCGGTTATCCACCGATAACCAAAACACCTTCTTTGGATGGAGATAAATGGACTTATTGGAGTAATCGTTTTAATAGGTTTATTGTGCATTTTGCCAAGGATAAAGTGACCCAGGTTCAGGACTAATGATGTATTCTATTCCAAAAAAATGTACTGTCTTGGTGATTGGCGGAGGTCCGGCAGGCAGTAGTGCAGCAACCCATCTGGCAAAAAATGGTGTGGATGTTGTTCTGCTGGAACGTGCTGAATTTCCTCGCAATCAGGTAGGTGAAAGTTTAATTCCCCACTTCTGGAAATTTACTGACCAGCTGGGTGTTTCAGGAAAAATTCAGCAACAAGGCTTTATTAGTAAGGCAGGTGGCATTACTGTCTGGAATGATAAAATTCATCAGATTTTATTTTCTGATTACGGTTATACACGCCCTGGCTTACATATAGAGCGGGATATTTTTGACCACTTGTTGCTGGAGTTTTCAGTCGAGCAGGGTGCGCAGGTATTTAATCAGGTGGTGGTTAAAAAGGTCGACTTATCCAGTTCAGCCCCAGTTGTTTCCTATACTGATACACGGGGTACGCCGAATCAGGAGGGAACGATACAGTGTCAGTATGTTATAGATGCGAGTGGACATAGCTCTTTATTGGCGCATCAGTTAGAAACACGGCAGACCATTAGTTCGGCAACGAACTTTTTATCTCTCTGGGGATATTTTAAAGATTCGCGCTATGTGGGAGTAGATCGTAAAAGTCATGCCAGTTCTGAAGTTAAGCATAGTGCGCCAGTGACTTTTGTTATGTCTCATGATCGTGAGGGCTGGCTGTGGCATATTATCCTGCGGGAAAAAACCAGTGTTGGTCTGATTGTGCATACTGATAGACTGGCGGGGATGAATAAAGT
>WTCN01000071.1 GCA_013138555.1 Methyloprofundus sp.
GTCCATGCCCATGTTCCTGAGCAATTTGTCTATAATGACAGCCATCACACTCCATCATCTGCGTTGGCTTATCTTCGACTAACGCTAGGACTCGTTCATCTAGGATGCTATAGATTTCAGTTTCAAAGCCAAAATAATTTCCCAGACCAAAACTGACTTGTGGATATTGCGCCTGCAGGCGCTCAAACTGCTTGGCAATACGTTCAATGAGTGTGCCAGTAAATAAGTAGTAGGGCAATATACAAATCTGTGTCATGCCTAGCTGAACTTGTCTTTGTACTGCGGTTTCCAGGCGCGGAAAAGTAATCCCGGTAAAAGCGATATCAACCAGCTCATGATGTGTTTCTTCCCACAGCCAGCGCGCCATTTTTGCTACTTCACCATTGGCAATTTTATCAGATGAACCACGGCCTAAAACAATAACACCCGTTGTTTTAGGGTCAGGTACATCCAGTTCAGCCATTACTTTTTGTAGACTACGCTTAATAATATTTAATACTGCACCATTCGCTCCGATATGCGCAGCATAAATAAATTCCACATCAGGGTGGCGCTGTCTAGCTTGTGCCAAATGTTCAGGAATTTCCATTTTTACATGCCCTGCAGCATTTAAAATTAACGGTACGACAAGCACTTTTTTAGCTTTCGTTGCCGCCAGATCGAAACCCGCATCAAGCAGTACATCAGCGAACTCAATAAAGCACACATCTATATGCCATTCAGGATGCTGGGCGCGCCATTGATTAGCAAACTCGTTAATTTCGACATTACCTTGCTCAGCTCTTGAGCCATGCCCGACTAATAAAATACTGTATTCCATGCTTATTCCTGTGCTTTGATTGCTTTACGAAAGCGGTGACTAAACTGCGCGTCATATAATTTGGACTTTTTAATTTCTTGCCAATGCCTGGCACCTAAAGCCGGGCTAGCAATAATCATTGCCTGAGAGTTAATTCCTGCCTGCTTACATTGCTCTTTTATCGTTGCCAAGGTGCCATGAATAATTTGTTGTTCGTCGGGCCAGCTGGCTTTATGCACCACAACTATCGGAGATTCATCTTGCCAGCCAGCAGTCAGTAAATCTTCACGGACTTTTTTTAGCAAGGTAATAGACAAATATAAGCAAAGAGTACAGTGGTGTTGCCCTAATTCAGCCAGAGACTCACCTTCAGGCATTGGGGTTCTCCCCTCTACACGACTGAATATAACGGTCTGGGTAACTTCAGGTAAAGTCAGCGTCTCAACCGCTGCTGCCGCAGAGGCCATCGCCGAAGTGACACCCGGGACAACCGCTATTTCGATACCTGCTTTATCCAAAGGCTGTACCATTTCAACCAATGCACCATATAAACCAGGATCACCTGTTTGTAGGCGAATCACTGTTGCCTCATTGACAGCTTGCTGGATTAACCAGTCAGTAATTTCCTCTAAAGTCATGCCTTTAGAGTCTTGTATTACGCAGTCAGCCTTTGCCCATTGCGTCGCCGCCTCTGAAACTAAAGAGCCTGCATATAAAATTGCATCTGCCTGAGCAATGAGTTTTTGTGCTTTAAGTGTTATAAGCTCAGGGTCACCAGGCCCTGCACCAACAAACCAGACTTTAGCCATAGATAAAAGATATCCTTGTTCTCATATGTCTCGTATTCAACTTTATGACGCAGAGCGTGGCAACGAGAATGTTTTAAAGTGCGCTAGTTTATCATGATGTACTGTCATTAATTTCTTTTAGGCATAAAAAAAGGGAAGGTTATTAAACCTTCCCCTTTATCAGGATATTGCTTTAAATGCTTTGCTTAGAAACCAAAACCAGCGTATGCACCTGTTGTAAATCCTTCTAGATCAACACCATCTAAGCTGCCAAATATCAGGTTATAACGAATATCAGCACCTACATAAACATTATTCCAGACTCTAACATCAGCTCCAGCACCAAAATGCATACCTGGCTCTAATACTGTTACCCCATCAGATGGAGGGCTGATAACATGAATAGATAAACCAACTGGAATAATCCAAGGTCTGAAACGGCTACCTTTCATAAATTTGATCTTAGGTGATGCTGTTAATGTAAACTGGCTCACTTTAACAGAACCATCAGTAAGCCCATTAGCGGTAACAATACCATCAACACCGCCAGCAGCAGGAGCAGGTGCAAGTTGACCGTCTACTGCACTTGCAATTGTAGTACCTAATGGGTTTGCAGCTGAATTTGTTTTAGCGAATTCTTTATATTCGAACATGATTTCGCCAAGAACTTCTATGCTATCTTCAAGACCGAAGAAATCATCGCTTAAATTAAGATCTAAACCCGCACCAACATACCAGCCATCGTTGTCTACAGGTCCGTTACCGTTTACTCCACGGATACTTGTCAGGTAATCGAAACGTTCTGAATTGTTTCTTGCATAACCGCCACGGAAAAAGACCATATTTCCGCCATCTCTAGTCGCTTTTTCAGCTTCTTGTTGCTCTATTCTAGCAATTCTTGCTTTCAAGTCAGCCATTTCATCAGCACTTGCTTGTGGAGCTACAGCCAGACCTGTGACAGCAATAAGTGCAGTTGCTGCAGCACTTAAAGCTAATTTATTTTTTTTTATCATAGTTCCCCCCCAAGGGATATTCTTACATTGAAATAGTGTTACTTGATTACAACAATTCGTATCTTTTTTGCAACATTTTTAGCACGGTAAAAATAATAGCAGCAAAACCCAATCCTTTCAAGTCATAAATACAATTATTTTTAAAATTATTTAACCTTATTTATCAGTAACTAATACACATGTGCTCATAAAAAACATAAATACATTGGATTTTTTGTCTATTTGTTGCAAATAAACCACTAAATTTAATAATGCCTTTACCCTCCAGATTACTCCATCTTGAAACTTTGCCAGCTAGGTTAACTTATCAAGCGAAACGCAGATAACGCACCCCGGCATTTTATGAATGACCTAAGATATTGAGTTACGTTTTGACTACATATTTCCTCAAAACTGGTTCAAATGACCTGGCTGCTAGCCATAACAATATTAGCCAGCAGTTTTGTAGAAGGGACAGCCACGACAGTAAAGCCATCAACCGCGGCTGAAGCCCCTCCTACCTCTGATTTCCATTAAATAAATAAGCTATTTTTCTTTTAAAGCATTCAAATACCGCTTTAACTCACGGGTGCAACTAAAATAAACCGCCTTATTGCGATGATTTTTAGTCATCCCTAATGCACCTTCAATGGCAGCAATAATAAACAAGGCGCAGTCATCCGTATTAATCTCCGCATCAACCAACTGTTGCTGTTGCCCTCTTTTTAAACAGGCGGACATTGTGTCTTGCCAATACTGAAAAAATGTATCTATCCGCTCTCTAAATCCCTCATCAATCGGCGACATTTCTTGCGCCAGATTATTTAACGGGCAGCCTTGATAAAAAAAATCATCACTCCAGGCAGTGTCTAACGCTAAAAATAAACGCTCTATACACGCCAGAGGGTCATCACATTTTTTTAGCGGTTCTATCCATAATGCATTGATACGCTTTTGTATCCGTTCTTCTAATACCGCATAACCTAATGCTTGCTTACTCGGAAAGTGATGGTATAAAGCGCCTTTTTTAAAGCCTGTGCTTTTCAATACCTGGTCGATACGCATGCCTTGATAGCCATGTTTATGCATTTCCTGAAACGCGGCCAATAGGATTTTATCGCGGGTACTTTCTGGCTTGCGTTCTATTGTCATGTTTTAGTCTCCGTAGTTG
>WTCN01000102.1 GCA_013138555.1 Methyloprofundus sp.
TTAATAGCATATCCTAATAACCTAGTATTCTAGTATACTATAGCCAAAATCAATACGGTTCTTAAATCATGACAGCAACAGAAAACGTACACGCACACGAAATTCATAAATTTGGTTCTCAGGCAGAACGCTGGTGGGATAGAAATGGTGAGTTTAAAACACTACATGATGTTAATCCGCTACGCATAAATTTCATTCAGAGATTTATCAGCCTACAGGACAAGCGGATCGTTGATGTCGGTTGTGGTGGTGGCATCCTAACCGAAGGTTTAGCTAAAAAAGGCGCTAATATGCTGGGTATTGATTTAAGTGAAGACTTAATTGATATTGCTGATCTACATGGTCTGGAATCAGGCGTTAGTGCCAGTTACAGGAAAATCAGTGCCGAAGCATTAGCAGAAGCTGAGCCAGAGAGTTTTGATCATGTTGTGTGTATGGAAATGTTAGAACATGTACCAGAGCCAGGCTCGATTATTGCAGCCTGCGCAAAAATGGTTAAACCCGGTGGTTATGTCTTTTTTTCAACCCTGAACCGCAAACCTAAAGCTTATTTATTAGCCATCGTTGCAGCAGAGCATATTTTAAAAATGCTACCCGCTGGCACACATGATTACAAAACCTTTATCAAACCTTCCGAGCTCAGCCAGTCGGCACGTCATGCAGGATTGGAATTACAAGGGATGATTGGCATTCATTACAACCCGCTGACTAAAAACTTCAGTTTAAGTGATGATATAGATATCAATTATATTGCCGCGTTCAAACGCCCTGAATAAAAAGCATGAATAATAAGTCTGGCTTATCCTGTGTGCTATTTGATTTAGATGGCACTCTGCTTAATACCGCGCCTGATTTAACCACGGCACTCAATAAAGCACTGACACACTTTAACTTTCCTGAAGTATCAGTTAACGCCATTACGCCTTATATCTCTTATGGTGCGGCAGTCATGATTGATACTGCACTGGAAGAAGAGGTTTCTGCAGCAATAAAGGCCGATATTTTAGAATGGCTGCTCAATTATTACGAAAATCATATTGCCGATGCGACTGAGCTGTATACGGGAATGCCAGAGTTGCTAGAAACACTTGAAGACAAAGGTATTCCCTGGGGAGTCGTGACCAATAAACGTGAGCGAATGACTCAGCCTTTAATGCAGGCGCTGGATTTAACAAAGCGCTCTGCCTGCATTATCTGCGGAGATACCACAGCACACAGCAAGCCACACCCGGAACCGATGCTAACTGCCTGCCGACAAATACAAGTCTCCCCAGAAAGCTGCCTTTATATTGGCGATGCACAACATGATATAAGTGCAGGAAAAGCAGCCAATATGCAAACCCTCGCGGCAACCTGGGGCTATTTAAAGCCCGACGACAAACCGCAAGACTGGGGAGCTGATGCCTTAATAGATCACCCCGATGAAATTTTAGACTGGATAACAAATCAAACGCATGCCTTTAACTAATCATACTATTTTAATCACAGGTGCCGGTGGAGGTTTAGGAGGCACAGCTGCGCTTGCACTGGCACAACAAGGTGCAAGAATCATTTTACTGGACAAAAGCATCCCGAAACTGGAAAAAGCTTATGATGCCATTATCAATGCCAATGCCCCCACACCCGCCATTTACCCTTTTGATTTGGCCGGTGCAACGGAAGTGCAATACCATGAACTTGCCGATACAATTGAAGAAAAATATGGACATCTGGATGGCCTGTTACATTCAGCAACAGAGCTTGATGCCTTTACCCCGATGTCTATCCATAGCACGATGGCCTGGGGACATACCCTGAACGTGAACTTAAATGCGCCTTTTTTATTAACCCAGGTTTTACTCCCTGTGCTACAAAAATCCGAGCATGCATCAATTGTCTTTACCAGCGATTCCTTTGTGCGTAAAGCCAGAGCCTATACGGGTGCTTATGGCGTTTCTAAAATTGCCCTGGAAAGCTATGCAAAAATACTTGCCGAAGAACTAAGCGATGCGGGAAAAATACGCGTCAATATATTAGTCCCTGGTCCGGTTGATTCACCCCTGAGAAAAAAATCTTTTCCTGCCGAAGATAAAAGCAGACTCCCCAAAATGGAAGAAATAAGCCCTGCTTACCTCTATTTATTTGGCGCTAAAAGCATTGGCACAACGGGACAAATCGTTGATGCCCGTACCTTTAAATTATAATTGATACCACCATGTCTGAACGAGAAATAATAACCCTGACACGTGATGTAAACGTTGTGTTGATCCCGGATGGAAATCACGGCACACTTAGCAAAGGCAAACAAGTTACCATACACCAGGACCTAGGTAACAACTATACCGTCGTCACTGACCACGGCCATATGGTCAGAATTTCCAGTGCCGATGCCGATGCCTTGGGCAAAGAGTCGCATGAGCTCCATACTTTAGTCTCCGAAACGGACGCTATTGCCGTAGAAAAAAATTGCTGGGAAGTCATGAAGACTGTCTATGACCCCGAAATCCCGGTAAATATTGTTGATCTAGGCTTAGTCTATCACTGTAAAGTTGAGCAAGTAGACGAGGCACTTAATAGTGTCCATGTCATGATGACACTTACCGCACCAGGCTGTGGTATGGGCCCTGTGATTCAAGGTGATGTAGAAAAAGCCATTCGCGCCTTGCCGGGAGTTGATTCGGTGCAAGTTGAAATCGTACTGGACCCACCCTGGTCACGAGAAATGATGTCTGAAGTGGCACAAGTACAATTAGGGCTTTTTTAAGCCCACTATAGAGCGGGGCAAAGAGACTGTGAAAGTATTATGTGTAGGTTGGGGTGAAGCATGAACCCCAACAACTGAGGCTAGGTAAGCCATTGATTGTTGGGGTTCGCAAGCTCACCCCAACCTACTGAATCTATCTTTTTAGATAGATTATTGAATACTTTCACAGCCTCCAAAGCCCGCTCTATGTCATTTTGATAATTGTTTGTATTTAATAGGAGTCTCTCCCATGAAACATCAAAAGAACCTAACATTC
>WTCN01000015.1 GCA_013138555.1 Methyloprofundus sp.
ACTACTTTACCAGCATTTAGGTCAGCATGAATTTTCGCATCATCAATACGCTTGATTCGAGCCTTGGTGTACGCACTATCCGTTTCAATACGCACTTGTCCACCCGTATATGAGCAGGCAGGACAACCTAACTCATGCAAAGCCATGCTGAGCAAAGCCATGGTGACCTGCTCACCCGTGGACAATAAAACATCCATTTCTCTGGAGATGGGCTTTTTCTGGATCTCTCCGGCCAGCCCTAGTAAACGGTTAGTTTCACCGCTCATTGCCGAAACCACAACGACCAACTGGTCGCCATTATCGCGTGCTGCCTTTACTTTTTCGGCAACCGCCTGAATACGCTCTACCGAGCCTACTGACGTACCGCCAAATTTATATACATAAACCGCCATTCTTTAAGCACCTATTTGTTCACGCACCCACTCAGGTACTTGTTTTAACGCTTGTTCCAATTTTTCAGGCTCTGTGCCCCCTGCCCTTGCCATATCAGGACGACCGCCACCTTTACCACCGACTTGTGAGGCAACCGAATTAACCAGATCTCCCGCTTTTATTCGTTTGGTTTGTTCTTTGGTCACCCCTGCAATCAGATTCACTTTGCCATGACTGACACTGGCCAGAACGATGGCCGCACTACCTAGTTTATTTTTCAACTGATCCAGCACTTCACCCATCGCTTTGGGTTCTACACCATCCAGTTTAACAGCCAGTACTTTAATACCATCAATTTCAACAGCCTGACTGGCTAATTCACCACCCGCTGAGCTAGCCATTTTAGCTTGTAAGCGTTCTAACTCTTTCTCCAGTGACTTAGATTTATCCATCAATTGCTGCACTTTATCCGCCGCAGCTTCGGGTGCGGCTTTAACCACACTGGCTATCGTCGCCATCGATGTTTCACGCACTTCCAGCCATTGCATCGCCACTTCTCCGGTAATCGCTTCGACACGACGTACACCGGAAGCCACACCTGTTTCACTGATGATTTTAAATAAACCAATATCACCGGCACGTTGCACATGCACCCCACCACAGAGTTCAGTGGAGAATTCGCCTATTTTTAAAACCCGGACTTCATCACCATATTTTTCGCCAAACAAGGCCATTGCCCCTGCTTTTAGCGCATCATCTTTAGACATGACCGCTGCCGTCACTGCTGTATTATGGCGAATTTGCTGATTCACCATACGTTCAATAATTTTTATTTCATCTGCCGTCATTGGTTCAAAGTGGGCAAAATCGAAGCGTAGGCGCTCGGCATTGACCAATGAGCCTTTCTGCGTGACATGCTCACCTAATACCTGACGCAATGCGGCATGTAATAAATGTGTCGCGGAGTGATTCAAAATAATTGCCTGCCGATTTATCGGCTCCACACTAGCAATACAATCCTGATGATTATTTAATTCACCTGAGAGAATTTTTCCATAATGCAAAAACAGACTACCGCCCTGTTTTTGGGTGTCACTGACTTCAAATACCCCTCCTTCTACTTCTATGCACCCACGATCACCCACCTGGCCACCGGATTCTGCATAAAAAGGGGTACTCTCTAAAACCACAACCGCTTCCGCCCCTGCTGATAAAGTGTCTACTGCTGCACTTTGCTGGAATAAGCCGATAATTTTGCTTTTTTCACTTAGCTGTTCATAGCCGGTAAATGCAGTCTGCGCATCCAGCTTAATGGTTTGATTATGATCTACACCAAAGCTTTTTGCCGCTCGTGCTCTGGTGCGCTGTGCTGTCATTGCAATATCAAAACCTGCATGATCAACGCTCAGGTTTTTCTCACGTGCATAATCAGCCGTTAAATCGACCGGAAATCCATAGGTATCATAAAGCTGAAAAACCACATCACCAGGAATCACTGTTCCCTGCATTTTTTCAACACAGGACTCCAGAATTTTCATACCTTGCTCTAAGGTTTCTGCAAAACGCTCTTCTTCGATTTTTAAAATGCGCTCTACCTGCTCTTGTGCAGCAACCAGTTCAGGGTAAGCTTCGCCCATTTCAGCAACCAGTGGTGCGACTAACTTATAAAAGAAAACATCACGAATACCCAGACGATAACCATGACGAATCGCACGGCGAATAATACGCCTTAACACATAACCACGCCCTTCATTAGATGGCATCACGCCGTCCACCACCATAAAAGCACAGGAACGGATATGGTCTGCAATCACCCGTAAAGAGCTAATCGTTAGGTCTTTTGTGCCGACTAAATCTGCCGCAGTGGTCAATAAGCGTTGAAATAAATCAATTTCGTAATTATTGTGCACCCCTTGCAATACAGCGGCAATACGCTCCAGCCCCATCCCGGTATCAACGGATGGCTTAGGTAAAGGCGTTAAATCCCCCGCTGCATCACGGTCATACTGCATAAACACCAAATTCCAGATTTCGATATAGCGGTCGCCATCTTCCTCTGGTGTTCCCGGCGGGCCACCGGCAATCTCTTCACCGTGATCATAAAAAATCTCGGTACAAGGGCCGCAAGGCCCTATATCGCCCATAGACCAGAAATTATCCTTGGCACCAATTCTGGAAAAGCGTGCTGCATCGATTTTTACATCGTCTAGCCAGATTTTTTCAGCTTCCGAATCTTCGTCAAAGACCGTCACCCATAATTTTTCAGCCGGTATCCCCAATTCTTTGGTTAAGAAATCCCAGGCAAAATGAATCGCTTCCTGCTTGAAATAATCACCAAAGCTGAAATTACCCAGCATCTCGAAAAAGGTATGATGCCTTGCGGTATAACCGACGTTTTCCAGATCATTATGCTTACCACCCGCTCTTACACAACGCTGGCTAGTGGTTGCGCGCACATAATTGCGTGGCTCTCGACCTAAAAAGGTATCTTTAAATTGCACCATGCCTGCATTGGTAAATAGCAAGGTGGGATCATTTCCTGGCACTAAAGGGCTAGAGGGCTGAATGGAATGCCCTTGATCTGCAAAGAATTTCAAGAAGGCAGCACGCAATTCTGCACTGGTCAGATTTTTCATAATTTCATAGGTTATTAAACGTTTTTCTAGTAACTGGCCCCTAAATATTATAAGAGCCTATATTTTATAGCTTGAGCCTGCTATTTCAGCATTATAGGGTGTACTGAAACATAAAGCGCAGCTATCATTCAGTAAATATTGCCTGGGCAATTCAGAGCACACCGTTGCAAACCAAAGTCTGCTCTACTGTGATAATGTCTTAAATAAATGCTGCACCATCTCAGCGGAAAAGCCACGCTGCTGTAAAAAACGGCTACGCTTGACTTTTTCCTTGATATCCAAAGCCTTGCCTATAGCATATTTTTTGCTATAGACCTGCTCCAGCAAGTTTTGCCAACTCCCCGCAATATCTTCGACTGCCATTTCAAAACAACAATCCCCCGCTCCCCGCTGTTGCAGTTCAGCTTGAATACGCAAGGGACCAAAGCCTTTATGTACACGACTTCTGGCATAGCTTTCTGCAAAGCGTTCATTGCTTTGCAATCCTTGCTCAATTAACTCATCAAGTACCGGCGTGATAGCCTGCCTGAGAAAGCCTTTTGCACCGACTTTTTGCTGCAATTCCTGTAGGCTATGTTCGCGCCGCATTAAATAGCGCAAACAGGCTTCTTTTATTGCTTTGTAAGTTTCTAACTCGTCCTCAAGTTCAGGCATTCAACAAGCAACTAGGCAAGTCCATCCGCATCATCAGACTCTACAATGGTCTCTTCCTTTTTACCAAACACTTCAGCGCGAATATTCGCTTCCAGCTCTTCCACGACCTGAGGGTTATCTTTTAGATAGGCACGTACATTATCTTTGCCCTGGCCAATTTTATCCTTGCCATAGCTATACCAGGAGCCTGCTTTATTAACAAAGCCATATTTTACGCCCAGGTCGATTAACTCACCGAGAAAGGAAACTCCCTCGCCATAAAGAATCTCAAATTCAGCCTGTTTAAAAGGAGGAGCGACTTTATTTTTAACGACTTTAACCCGGGTCTCGTTACCGATGATTTCATCACCTTTTTTAATCGCACCGATACGGCGTATATCCAGACGAACCGAAGCATAAAATTTTAAGGCATTACCACCCGTTGTGGTTTCTGGGCTACCGAACATTACACCAATTTTCATACGAATCTGGTTAATAAAAATCACCATCGTATTAGAGCGTTTGATATTTGCCGTTAATTTACGTAAAGCCTGTGACATCAGCCGAGCCTGCAAACCCATATGGGAATCGCCCATATCCCCTTCAATCTCTGCTTTCGGCGTTAAGGCAGCCACAGAATCAATAACCACAATATCAACCGCATTGGAACGCACTAACATATCAACAATTTCCAAAGCCTGCTCACCCGTATCAGGCTGTGAAACCAGTAAATCATCAACATTGACACCAATTTTTTCTGCATAGGCTGGATCCAGCGCATGCTCAGCATCAATAAATGCCGCTGTACCGCCTAGTTTTTGCATTTGTGCAATAGTGGATAAGGTCATCGTGGTTTTACCCGAGGACTCAGGGCCATATATTTCAATCACTCGTCCGCGCGGCAAACCACCGCAACCTAAAGCAATATCCAGTGTTAAAGAACCCGTAGAAACCGTTTGTATATCACGCGATGCGGCATCGTCGCCCATACGCATAATCGCACCTTTACCAAACTGCTTTTCAATTTGCATTAAGGCGGCGCCTAATGCTTTCTTCTTGTTCTCGTCCATTATATTCAAGCCCTGACTACACACATTAAAACCGTGTATTATCCCATAGGCTGAATTAAAGCGCATAATAAAATTCACTTTTATCTTTATTTTATACCCTAGAAATTAATAACGAGAATAAAGAGTTGCTACACGCAGTAGACAAAAAAAAGGCCAGCATAAGCTGGCCTCTTTTATTTAAATAATAGGGAACGGTCTATAGTCTAAATTGTGTACGAAATGTAAAAGAGTGTATTCCATGATCAAGATCACTACCATCCAGATTAGTAATCTGAGAACCCGCAAGATCAAACGCATAACGATAATCTGCCATTAAGCGCACATTATTGTTCAAATACCAGTTTAAAGCGACTGTCACATCCTGCTCTCTGGTTCCATCAGTATAACTACCGTAGGCTGCATCAAGCAAACCGTAACGCGTTGCTAATTCAAATGCTCCCCAGGTATTTTTATTCCAGCTAAAGTGCTCTCCCGAACTTAAATACTTGAACTCACCATCAGAGCCTTTGTATTTCCGCGCCTCACCTGTTAATGTCCAGGCAAACTGTACATAAGCTGCGTTTAGATCCAGGGTTTTCTCACCATTTTTACGTGCTACCCACTCATGCGCATATTCACCCTGCACCGAAAAAGGCCCGAACATATAAGCCGCCTCAGCACCGATAATACCAACACCATCGACATCAGCAACTGCCACATTAGTCAATTTAAGGTTTGACATATGTGTTGTTTCAGTAAAAAACTTTACTTTCCTTTTTGAATCACTTAAGCCTTTATAACCACCATACGCCCCCAAATGTAATACCATTGCTTTAGTATTAATGGGTGCAAAAGTTAAACGCGAAGCAGCTGACCAACCTTCATCAACTGCACCATCCTTCTCAGGAGAAATATTATCACCATAAAAACCTAATTGTGCCGACCAGCTTTTGCCTGACGATTTAAAGTGCAAACCAATTGCCCGATCAAAGACAGGCCCTGTTAGTGCGTTTACAGTTGAGCGTTCAGTGAACATAATGTCGTTAGAACTTTCCTGCAATTCCATACTGATAGGTTGCTTTTGATTACCCACAGTAACCTCTAACCAGTCAATCCCCTTGTAAGTTAAAAACACATCTTTCATGGAGATACCATTATCCGCGAAATCCGCTTCTATATTGTATTTATAATCCTCCCAGACTACACCCTTTATATAAATACGCGCACGACGCAGCTCTACCCCTTCAGTAGAGTTCTTACTTAAATCTTCATCACCAATATCACCGTTTGCATCAACCTGTATACGCCCCCCCACTTTAAACTTAAATGCATTATCTGCCGATTTTGCCTGAAAGCCTTTCGAGTCCATAGTAAATATGACATCATCACTTTCCTTGACTACTTCCTGCTTAGTTTCCGCAACGACCTGCTTAGTCAACTCATCATACTGAGCTTGATTAATAATACCGTTTTGTAGCAACACCTCATTCAAGCTCTGAATATCACCGTCACCTCCAGAGGCTTTTTGTTTTGTCAAATTATCATACTGAACTTGGTTAATTGAGCCATTTTGCAACAACGTATCAAGCAAAGCTTTATTTTCCGCTGAAGCAGCACCATTACCTAACATTAATATAGAACCGAGAGCCAGAACTTTGGCTGTTTTGTTAATTGCCATTAAATCAGCATCCTAAAATGAAATTGAAAAAATTTTAGTAATCATAGGTGATATTTATGACAAGAATATGACAATACAAAATAAGCTTTAATTTTTTATACTGGCAAAGTAAAGCCACAATCTCACGAGTTATATTTTGCGCACTACTAGACTACAAATTTAACACGGGACAGCTTATCACTCGTAGGGTGGGTAATCTTTTCTACCCACCGTAATGCACCCTGATCGTGGGCAAAAAAACCTGCCCACCCTACTTTTTTTGCAAGAGAAGTTGTCCCGTCTTAAGTGCGTAGCCGAAGTATGATAAAACCCGTTTAAATTGAAACTTGATAATCTGAATGTGTCATTTTTAGTTTACTTAAGAACTCTAGCTTGGATTTATAATTAATCGTTCCCACGCTCCGCGCGTCACTGCCATTAAGTTAAGAACCAACACAGTTCAATAGTAGGATGGGCAAAGCGTAGCGTGCCC
>WTCN01000275.1 GCA_013138555.1 Methyloprofundus sp.
CCTTATGGTGGTGGTCCTGGCATGGTGATGAAATATCAGCCATTAAAGGATGCTGTTGATAATGCCAGGCAATCGATCAAGACTGAGCGCGTTAAAGTTGTGTATTTGAGTCCTCAGGGCAAGCCGATTACCCAGCAATTGCTGAATGAGAGTGTGGCTTTAGAGCAGTTGATTTTGATTGCAGGGCGCTATGAAGGTATTGATGAGCGCTTTATACAGGATGAGTGTCAGGAAGAATGGTCTCTGGGTGACTTTGTTATTAGTGGTGGCGAGTTAGCGGCACTAGTCGTTATTGATGCTGTTTCAAGGTTGTTGCCGGGTGTATTGGGTGATGATGAGTCAGCTAAGCAAGATTCTCATATGCAAGGCTTATTAGATTGTCCGCACTATACGCGACCTGAAGAAGTAAAGACTAAGCTTGTCCCTGATGTGTTATTAAGTGGTAATCACCAGGCAATAGAGCGTTGGCGAATGAAGCAGTCCTTAGGCCGGACCTGGCAGAAGCGACCTGACCTGTTATTGAAGAAAGAGTTAACGGCACAGCAACAGGCGTTGTTAGAAGAATTTAAAATTGAATTGAAGTATAAAAAGGTGTAGTAATGAGTAATATTATTAGTCAATTAGAAGCGGAGCAGCTGAAAAAAGATATGCCAGTGTTTAATCCTGGTGATACAGTTGTTGTGCAAGTAAAGGTAAAAGAAGGAACCCGCGAAAGATTGCAGGCATTTGAAGGTGTTGTTATTGCAAAGCGTAATCGTGGTTTGAATTCGGCTTTTACTGTAAGAAAAATTTCTCACGGTATCGGTGTGGAGCGTGTTTTCCAAACACATAGCCCGCTTGTTGGAGATATTCAGGTTAAGCGTCGTGGTGCAGTGCGTAGAGCGAAGTTATATTACTTGCGTGAATTGTCAGGTAGAGCGGCACGTATTAAAGAAAAGCTATCGTAAGCAAGGCTTTTTTTCAAATAAAGAAGGCGCCTTTTAGGTGCCTTTTTTTTGTCTGTTTTAGAGGGGAGGTGACTCAATATAAAGGGTATGACGTTATTTTTTTGATTTTTCAGTTTGTTTGAAGATATCAATAGCAGTCTCTTGGATAATTGCCCGGCGTAGTTTTTCGGTTTCTTCTGGTTTTTTAAGCATATCAGGTGACAGGCAAACCTTGTCTTCAAAACGCTTGATGCCGCCTGTTGTGCGTTCACAGATAACATCGACAATGGTTTTCCATTCAATTTTCTTTTTGTCGGCAGCAAAGGAAAAAACCAGGGCAAGGTCGGCCAGATTATTGATTAATCTAGGTGTTCCACCTGAATAATAGAAAAGAGCAGCGCAGGCAGAGGGTTGGAAAATACGCTCTACACAACCAGCAGCTTTTAATCGATAGTGGATATATTGCTCTGTTTCCTCGAAGTTTAAGGGGTTTAAATGATATTCAATTGAAATGCGTTGAGAAAACTGGATCAATTCTGGTTGGTTTAATTTGTCTACCAGTTCTGGTTGCCCAACAAGTACCAGTTGCAACATAATTTCTTGATTAATATTGATATTGGAAAGTAAACGTAGTTCTTCCAATGTCTGTATGTCCATATTCTGGGCTTCATCAACGATGAGGATAACGCGCTTACCCGCCTCATTGATTTCTGTGATAAAGTCAACAAAGGCCTGAAAGCGTTCTGCTTTATTCGTGGCACTGGATCTAATATGAAACGCCGCTAAAATCCATGTTAATAAATCACCAAATGCACTGTGAGTATTGGTGATTAAGCCAATTTCACATTGATCTTTTATGTTTTCTAATAAACTGCGCACAAGCGTGGTTTTTCCTGAACCAATTTCGCCAGTAATAACAGTAAATCCAGCATGGCTAGCAAGTCCGTATTGCAAGGCAGTTAAGGCTTTTTTGTGTTTTGCGCTTAAGTAAAGGAGGCTCGGATCGGGTATTAGCGAGAATGGCTTTTTTGTAAGACCAAAAAACTTTGTATACATAAATGGACGGTGAGTTTGTGGTAGCTTATAGATATTTGCAGATCATTATAACTCAAATTTTATGTAAGGTAGTGATTATGAGTGTTTGCCTGTGTGTTCTGTGAGAAAATATTGCTTTGTAGGGCATCCTTCATTTCTCGGTTGACACTTTTTTTATTTAACAAGCGTAGCCCGTATGAAGCTTGCGTAATACGGGAAAATCAGCGCCTCGAATGTCCCGTATTCCGCAGGCTCCATGCGGGCTACGTTTATATTCTTGATTCATATAGATTATCGAAGTGTAAACTACTTTTATGATCATATGAAAGATGCCCTTTGTAGTATTGATTAACAGCAGTAATAATGACGGTAGGTTGGAAATATTGGTGAATAGTTTTGTAGTCGGACAGCGCTGGGTCAGTTCTTCGGAGCCAGAGTTGGGTCTGGGGATAGTCTCTGATGTAGTAGTGAATAGAGTCAGTGTGCTATTTTTGGCCTGCAATGAGCGTAGGGTTTATGCGCAAGATAATAGTCCTTTAACCCGGGTGCGCTTTTTGCTGGGTGATAACATTGAAACTGAAGATGCTCGGAGTGGTGTTGTTGGTGATGTTGTCGAGAGTGAGGGCTTGCTGCGCTATCAGATTGTTAATCAGCAAGGTACTATGCTGATTGATGAGCGGGAGTTGAGCCATCATCTGCAATTTAATAAGCCACAGGATAAGTTATTTCTGGGGCAGGCAGAGGCAGGGCGCTGGTTTTCATTGCGCTATGCAACCTGGAAGCATTTGCATCGCTTGCATACGAGTGATGTCAAAGGCTTGCTGGGGGCTCGGGCTGCATTAATTCCGCATCAGGTGTATATTGCTCATGAGCTTGCTCGGCGAGAGAAGCTTCGGGTGATGCTGGCTGATGAAGTGGGTCTGGGAAAAACCATTGAAGCTGGCTTGATTTTGCACTATAGACTGCATATGGGGCTGTCTTCGCGTGTACTGGTCATGGTTCCTGAAAGCTTGTTACATCAATGGCTGGTTGAAATGTTGCGGCGTTTTAATTTAAAGTTTAGCCTTTTTGACGAACTCCGTTGTCAGGCGGTTGATGAAGGGAATCCTTTTTTAACTGAGCAATTAGTGTTGTGTAGCCTGGATTTTTTTCAGCAAAATGTGCATAGAAAAGAACAGGCTTTGCAAGCTAATTGGGATGTGGTCGTGGTTGATGAGGCGCATCATCTACAGTGGGGCGAGAATGATGCTTGTGATGGGTATTTATTTATAGAGCAACTGGCAGGGCTTGTAGAGGGGTTGGTTTTGTTAACAGCAACGCCTGAGCAGCTGGGTAAGCAATCACATTTTGCGCAGCTAAGATTGTTAGATGCCGATCGCTTCCATAGTTTTCAGGTGTTTCTAGCGGAACAGCAGGCGTTTGAACCTGTTGCACATCTGGCAGAAAAAATAGTGAATGGTCATGCTCTGCATAAGCCGGATAAAGAGGCGTTAAGTCATTTAATCGATAAAAAATTGCATACTGATTTTTTACAGGCTTTAGAGGATAAGGCTTTAAGGCAAGAAGTGATTAATCAGTTGATTGACCGGCATGGCACTGGGCGTATTTTATTTAGAAATTCGCGCCATGTTGTACAGGGCTTTCCTAGACGAGAGTTTTATGCCTATCCTTTGCAGGGGGAGGTGGAAAATAGTGAAGTGATTTATCTGCACTGGCTGGTTTCACAGTTAAAAAACCTTAATGATGTACAGGTTTTATTGATCTGTAAGCATGCGGCAACGGTGCTTTTTTTACAGAAAAATTTACGTGATAAATATGCAATCAATGTTGCTGCTTTTCATGAGGGAATGAGCATTATAGAGCGTGATAGAGCGGCGGCCTATTTTGCCGATCAGGATGCGCAGGTACAGGTATTGCTGTGTTCGGAAATAGGCAGTGAGGGGCGTAATTTTCAGTTTGTTCATCACTTGATTTTATTGGATCTACCTGAAAATCCGGATTTATTACAGCAAAGAATTGGGCGACTGGATCGGATAGGTCAAAAGCATATTATTAAAATTCATGTTCCCTATATTGTGGGGAGCCAGCAACATGGCTTATGTCGCTGGTATGCTGAGGGACTGGGTTTGTTTCAGGCAAATAGTAATGCAGCAAGTGAAGTGTATCAGCTGCAACAACAATCTGTTGAGCGTGTCACTGAAAATCCTGAGCAAGGCCAGTTGAATGAATTGCTGGCTAATACAAAGGCGCTTATGCAGAAGATTGAGGCAGAGATGCATCAGTCCCGGGATTTGCTGCTTGAATTAAATTCCTGCCGTAAAGAAGTGGCAGAACAGCTTATTAGAGATATACAAAGCATGGCAGATGTGTCACTCTTATGGGAATATATGGAGGACATTTTTGATTGCTTTGGGGTAGATTCTGAATATCATTCTGAGGATTGCGCTATTTTGCAAATGGGCCAGGCTCAGCGTGTCACTCATTTTCCTTATATTCCTGAAGAGGGTGTGACTGTGACTGTCAGCCGGGAGGTGGCTTTGGCAAGAGAGGATATGCAGTATTTAAGCTGGGAGCACCCTATGGTTGTTGCGGCTATGGATCTGGTGTTATCTGATAATATAGGTAATGCGGCTATCAGTGTTGTTAAACATGCCGAGTTATCTGCAGGGCAGTATTTGCTGGAGTGCCTGTTTCTGGTTGAGTGTAGCGCTCCTCTGGAGTTGCAGTTAAGTCGTTTTTTGCCGGCTACACCGATTAGAGTCCTGATTGATCAAAACCAGCAGGATTTAACAGAGCAGGTTTTGCATGATGAGTTGTTAGAGCTTGCTAGTAAAATAGACATTGAACAAGTGACTGCATTTATTGGTGCTGAGCATGAAAATATTAATGCGATGCTTGTTAGTGCGGAGCAGGGTGCTGACATTATAATGCAGGATGTTATCACTAAGGCGGGTGCGCAAATGCTGCAAGTGTTAGCTAGGGAAATAAAGCGCCTGGATGCTTTAAGCAAGGTTAATCCTGGGATAACAACTGAAGAAATAGACGCATTTAAAGAAAAGGCAATTGTTTCTCATGGCTATATTGGTGATGCGAAATTGCGCGTGGATGCAGTTCGTTTTATTATAGCGAGTTGAGTGTATTTGTTGTTATATTATATGTATACTCTCACTGGTTTCGTGTGATGTATAAAAAAATTAAAATTAAAGTAATAGAGGAAAAACATGGGCTTATTTGGTTCGATTGGTAGTAAATCTAAAGTAAAAGCAGCAAATAAAAAAGTACAGGCTGCATTAGGAAATGATGATTCAGCTCAGGCTGAGACATTGTTATCAGAAGCAATGAGTGTTTATGAATTAATTGCATCTGATAGCTCTGCTTTTAAAGATGCGCTTTATAACTGGGGTATGGCTTTATTATATACTGCGCGGTTAAAGCAGGGGGATGAGGCTAAAGGGCTTTATGAAGAGGCGGGAAAAAAGTTTTCCTATTGTTTGGTGGCAAAAGCAGATTATCTAGCTGCCGCTTTAGACTGGGGGGTTGCTTTAATGGAATTGGCGGCACTAAAGGATGAGACAGAAAAAGAAGCAAGTTATGTATTGGCGAAAGAAAAATTGACACTTGCCGATAGTATTCAAAAAGGTGTTGCATCTTATAATTTTGCCTGTCTGCATGCTGTGCATGGAGATTTTGATGCGTGTAAAGAGGCATTAGAGCTGGCGCGTGATTATAAGAACCTGCCTGATGAAGAAGATATTTTAAATGATGCAGATATGCAGGTTGCAAAAACGCAAGTCTGGTTTAATGATTTTATTGCCTCTATTAATGCACCTGAGCCTGAAGAGAAAACGGAGCAAGAGGATGGTAGTGAGGAGGAACCGGATGAGACAGAGTATAGTAAGGTTAAGGTACGTACTAAGGACTATAAGGTTGAGTACGATAAAAAACAGTAGTGATTGTTAAAGATTTAATACTTTAGTAAAATACTTGGTTATTATGCTTGTAATCACTTATACTCACCATCATATCAATAATGGATGTCAAGGATAGCTTATTTTATATGAAATGAGTCGATTACGTGACTTTGTTGATCTGTTAATACATTATATTTAGGAGAAAGAAAAATGGCTTACGAATTACCTGCTTTACCTTATGCGCAAGATGCTTTAGCACCGCATATTTCTGAAGAAACGTTACAGTTTCATTATGGTAAGCATCATCAGACTTATGTAACAAACTTGAATAACCTGGTTCCTGGAACTGAGTTTGAAGGCGCTTCACTGGAAAGCTTGATTTCTCGTGCTTCAGGCGGTATTTTTAATAATGCTGCACAAGTCTGGAATCACACATTTTACTGGAATAGCCTGTCTCCACAAGGAGGAGGGGAGCCTACTGGTGATTTAGCAGATGCAATTAATGCTACTTTTGGATCATTTGCTGATTTTAAAGAGGCTTTTACAAAATGCGCGGTAACAACTTTTGGTTCTGGCTGGGCTTGGTTGGTAAAGAATGCTGATGGTAGCCTGGAACTGGTGAGTACGAGTAATGCGGGGTGTCCTTTAACAACGGGGCAAACTCCTTTGTTAACCTGTGATGTGTGGGAGCATGCATATTATATTGATTACCGTAATGCACGACCTAAATACCTAGAGGCATTTTGGGGCTTGGTTAACTGGGATTTTGCAGCGCAGAACTTTGCTGGGTAGTACTTTATAATTAAACAGCTAGGGTGGGTAAAAAGTGTTGCTCACTCTACTTGTTTTTGGCTAAAGCATAAAAAAGCCTGAGTTTGTAAAAACTCAGGCTTTTTTATTATCTTGCTTATTTGACGACACGAAGGTGTGGTCGCGGCGGATTATCTTCGGGCGGGGGAGTGCTGTCTTCCTCTTCCTGGTCAAAGACCATGCCTTTACCATTTTCTTTTGCATATATCGCCATAACAGCACTTACTGGGGCTAGAATATGTGTAGGCTGACCATTAAATCGGGCATTAAATTCAATGGTCGTATTGCCAAGCGATAGATCTTGAATAGCTGCCGAACGAATATTTAATACGATTTTATCATCTTCAATATAATCCTCAGGAAGTGTTGCATGCGGGTGTGTTGCATCAACAAGTAAATGAGGGGTTAATTGATTATCAGTAATCCAGTCATAGATAGAGCGAATTAGATAGGGTTTTAATGAGGTCATTTTTTGCTGGGCGGTTTAGCCATTTCTTGCTCTTCTTCGCTTAAGCTTGCTTTAAAGCCTTCACGACTAAATATGCGTTGAGCGTATGCGTTAATGACGCTGGCACTTTCAGGTAATTCAATGCCGATACTATGTAAGCGCCACAGTAAGGGAGCTAAAGTGCAGTCGATGAGTGAAAAGTCTTCACTCATAAAGAACTCATGTGCTGAGAATAATGGGACTGCAGCAATAAGACTTTCTTTGAGCATTTTCTTAGCGCGTGCAGACTTTTTTTCTCCCGAGTTTAATACTTCACCTAGCAGGTGATACCAGTCCTGATCAATGCGCTTAATCACCATGCGCGCATAGGCACGAGACACAGGGTCCATTTGGTGTAGCGGCGGATGAGGGAAGCGTTCATCCAGATACTCCATGATGATGCGTGAATCATATAATACTAGATCACGCTCGACCAATGTCGGTGAAGTGCCATTTGGATTTAATTCCAACAGACTTTCTGGTGGGTCGTTAGGGTCAAAATATTCAACTTCAGCGGTGACACCTTTTTCGTGTAAGGCAAGCCTTGCACAGTGGCTCATAGCACAAGTAGGTGAGGAAAATAAGGTCATGACTGAACGGCGAGTGTTAACAGTTACCACGAATCGCAACTCCCAAATAATTAAGGATTAGACAAATATTAGCATTATAGCATACCTGAAGTGAGTGAGGTGTTTGCTTTTAATTTTGTTGTCTAGGTTACGTCATAAGCTACTGTTTGTTTTAGCTTTAAGGTGAGTTATTAGAAGGCGGGGCTGAAGGCCCCGCTGCCATTAATAAAATTTGCAGATTATTGAATTTCTGTTGCGCTAATCACTTCAAAATATGCTTGACCATTGTTAGTGGCAGCATGGAATTGCAGGATAACAGAATAGCCAATACCATTACTAGTATCTGTGACGCGAGGAATTAAGACTTGCTGATTTTCAGGGTTATAGGTGGCACGGTAAGCATCTACTACCTCTTCAACACTGAGAGCCTGAATATCCGCTAAGATAAATTTAAGCGTATCGTCAGTACTACGAGCCTTATGAGTTTGCTGCTCCAGAGTCGCTTGATAGACCTGATCGTTGACACGCACTTTGGGGAGCATTAATTTGCCGCTATTCCCGTCGAAGGTCGCTGAGTTTGCTATTGCATCACCTGATGCTAAAGGGTTAAGGCCAGTGCCAGTGATTTTTATTGCATATTGGTCATCGCTGTTTGGAGAAACTAAAATATATTCTTCGGTAGTAGGGTAAGATTTTACCTCTCCCGGTATCTCGTTACCATTTTCATCTGTTGTTGAGGCCTTGTGGCCATTTGCAGGGAGTGCGGGTTTTTCTAAAACAACTGATCCCTGTCCGCAGGATTCACCACCAGCATCACCCTTTAAAGGGGATGAGATGGCAATTAAGTAGTTTCTTGCACCATCGCCTACACCAATATCAACACTATTACTCTCACCAAAACAAGGATCTACTACACCGATAAGAGCACCTTCAAAAAAACCTGCATTATAGGCTAGGTACATATGATTTGAGTGACTGGGATTAGCAAGGCCGCTAATAATTTGTTGACCACTATTATCTATAGAGGAACCAGTCTCATTGAGCCAACGACGAAACTCATAGGTTCTCTCTTCCATTTCTTTAGTTAGTAAGTCACTATCAAATACATAAAGTACCCAGTTCCCCTTGTTCTTAGTACAGCTGGTGCCTTTAGGACAAACTTCCAGAGTAATAATTTCATTACCTGCACTCGCTAAAGAA
>WTCN01000190.1 GCA_013138555.1 Methyloprofundus sp.
TTATTCAGTCATTTGAAATGGATAGCCGCAATAGCCTTAGGCTATTATGCCTGCATGTTTATCCATTTGATATTGAATGACTCATTTAACTTTAATATGAGTGGATAATGATGAAACTACAAATTGACGCTTCTAATATACGCGGTGATTTATATGGCGGTTTAACTGCCGGAGCCTTGTCCTTGCCATTAGCACTGGCATTTGGCATTTGGCATTCAATCTGGCATGGGGGCGATAGCCGGTTTATATGGTGCAATAGTGATGGGTATGGTGGCCGCATGGTACGGTGGAACGCCTAGCCAGGTCAGTGGGCCAACCGGGCCGATGACAGTTGTTTCTGCTGCCATTATTGCGACTGCTATTGAAACGAGCGGCAGTCTGGATGCTGCAATGGGAACTATTATTGCAACCTTTATGCTGGCAGGTATCATACAGCTTGTTTTAGGGTTATTAAAAGCAGAGCTGTACATACGCTACATACCTTATCCTGTTGTGTCTGGTTTTATCAGTGGCATCGGTATGCTGCTTATCGTATTGCAGATTTTTCCATTTCTGGGACATTCCTCACCGCAAAGAATTGTGGATATTTTTGCCGGGATTCCGGATGTTCTTAATCATATTAATTACGCATCGGTAGGGCTTGCGACTGCAACTATTGCAGTCATTTATTTATTTTCCGGAATGACTAAAAGCATACCTGGTATATTTTTAGCTCTTATCCTATTAACAATCATGTCGACCCTGCTGGGCCTGGATGTTACTGTTATTGGCAATGTTTCAGCTGGCCTCCCTGAACTTAAAGTGGGCAACTTTAGCCAGCTAGAATTCTCTAATATCATTTTTCCCGCTATTACCTTAGCCATTCTAGGAGCAATAGATTCCTTATTAACCTCTGCCGTTGCGGATAACAAAACCCAGACTAAACACAACAGTAATCAGGAGTTGATAGGGCAAGGTTTAGGTAATATGGTTTCTGCTGCCATTGGCGGCCTTCCTGGCGCAGGGGCAACTATGCGTACTGCTGTCAATATCAAGGCCGGTGGGAGAACACGTCTTTCAGGAGTGATCCATAGCATTTTATTGCTGCTTATTCTTTTGCTTGCTGGTCCTTATATTTATTTGATACCTTTACCCGTTCTGGCAGGTATTCTGATAACGGTGGGAATGGACCTTATCAATTACAAAGCACTCAAACATTTAATTCATGCACCAAGAACCGATGCAGTCATTATGCTTATCGTTTTAGGTCTGACTGTCTTTGTCGATATATTTCAGGCAATTATCATCGGCGTTGTAATGACTACTATTTTGTTCATGAAAAAAATGAGTGATATGGCTGATGATAAATCAATCGTTGCAGCTTATAGCGGATGCTTTATTCGTGAAAAAGCATGGGAAGATGAAATAGACCTTACGCAGGCAATTCAGAAAAAAGTTTATATTAAACATGTCGACGGTCTGATTTTTTCGGGATTTGCCAGCGAACTTCTTATGATGACCCAGTCGCTCCCTGAAGTTGACACAGTGATCATGCGCATGAACAGATTGACTTATATAGATCAATCAGGGATATATGCTCTCAAAGATGCCGTTAATGTTCTACAGGATAATAATATTTTGCTGCTGATAACAGGGTTGCAGGTTCAGCCCATGGATATGCTAAAACAAATGCGTATGGTTCCTTATCTGATTGCTGAAGAAAATTTGTATACGGATTTTCAATCTGCGATCAATGTACTGAGTACTGATAATGTTCCCGGTCTTTATCCTACAAATTTAGTTATTGGTGTGGGTTAACTCTACTCCCTTAAGGCTAAATTGTGGTCATCTTTCATTTTTTGTAGGAGGGGCTTTAGCCGCGAAACTTAAACCTCCAGTCGCGGCTAAAGCCCCTCCTACACACAAAATATTTTAACTTCACTTATCTCATCTTAGGAGAGGAGTCGTACTTATTAATTAATTGAGACTTCTAATAAATGATTTCTTTGAAAACACACGCATTGCTTAATCAATTCCAGCGTTTTATCAAGAAAGCTCACTTTGTAAAGCAATATGACAAGCGCGATGAATCAGACCGGAAAATGTTACAAAGAGTTGGGAGAAAATTTGGCGTTTTATTCTTTGTTATTTTAATGTTCGACACATTATTGGATTGGTTTCTGGGGATAATCGATATTGCTATTCATCTAATACACTTAATCATCGAGCTTATCGAATATTCGTTTTTGATTTTACTGGCACAACTATTTAACTTCGATCAACAGCAAAGTGAAATGATTATAGTCAATGCTACGATTATTATCGCTTTGTCTCTGGCTTACCGGTTAATTCCTGCTCTCCCTGGCTTAACTCTACGTGTTAAACAATATCTGTTGTCTGCCTGGTTGCGGTATATAAAACGAAAATCTTCCTGTTGGCAAACGATGTCATTAAGCCATAAAATAAAATGCTTTAGTGCTTATAGCTGTGGAGCTATCTGTCTATTGTTTTTTCTGTAAACTATAGCATACTGTTTTTAAACTTTAATGGTAGGAATGCAGGCGTTCAATAATTTTTCAACCCTGTAAAAAAATGAATATATTATTAATCGAGGATGATGCGGTACTCAGTAATGGCCTAACGCATATCTTGCAACAGAGTGGCTTTAGCGTTAGCTCTACTGCATCGGGAAGATATGCTTTGCAGCTAGTACATGCACAGGGCTTTGACTTGATCGTGCTAGATTTAGGTTTACCGGATATGGATGGACTGGAGGTATTACGTCTGTTACGTAAACAGAAAATAGCGTTGCCAATACTTATTTTAACAGCACGGGATGGGGTGAACGACCGGATTGAAGGGATCAGCCAGGGGGCGGATGACTATTTAACCAAGCCCTTTGATCTAGGTGAACTGGAAGCCAGAATTCATGCGCTGATACGACGCTGTTATGGGGGCTTTAGCCATCATGTTGAAGTTGGGCGGTTAGTGTTAGATACCCAGGTGCATCAGATTCTTGCAGATGGACAACAACTAAAGCTGTCCGCCCGGGAAACTGCGGTACTTGAAGTTTTAATTCTGCAAGCAGGTAAAGTGGTGAGCAAAGATCGGATTGCTCAACGCCTGGCATCGACAAGTGAAGCATTGGCCGATAATGCGATTGAAGTCTATATCCACCGTTTGCGCAAAAACCTGACACCTTATCAGTCTAATATCCGTACCATTCGTGGTTTGGGTTATTTACTGGAGACTAGTTAATCATGGTCAGTAAAAGTCTGAAAAATACCATCATTATCCGCTTGCTAGTCCCGGTATTTTGCTTTTTGTTGATTGAAACAGCCTTGTCCTATTGGGTCACCTTGCATTATGTCGACAAAACCTATGATCGATGGCTGCTAAACTCGGCACATTCTTTAGAGCAGGAAATCAAAGTTGCGGAGCAGAAAATTTCTGTTGAGCTATCGGCTAATGCACTGGAAGTTTTTAGCTGGGATGACCTGGATAAAACCTATTTTAAAATTGTTGCTGAAAAACAGGGGACATTAGCGGGTGACCCTGCGTTACCTGAACCTGAGTTAGAGGAGGTAGATGGAGCAGAGCCTGTATTTTTTAATACACGAATTGATAATAAGCCAATCCGTGTTGTGTCGGTACGGCTAAGAAACCAGGCAATTGCCGAAAAAGTCACGATTTATGTCGCAGAAACTTTAAATAAGCGCCACGATATGATGATTGATATTTTATTGGCCGATTTAATTCCGCAGTTACTGTTTACCATCTTGATTTCTCTGTATTTATTTAAAAATATTAAGATAATCCTGTTCCCGTTTCATAAGCTGGCTAATCAGGTTGCACGACGTTCACCCCATGATTTAAGTCCAGTGACAGATACCTATGTTTTTACCGAGGTGAAAGCCTTAACCGATACCATTAATCAGCTATTGTCACACCTAGCCACTGCTATTGCTACACAGCAGCGGTTTATTGCGAATGCCGCACATCAATTACGTACGCCTTTGGCAGGTTTGAAATTACAGGCCGAAGTGGCGCAGCGTGAAAATAACCTGGATGCAATGCAATCGTCTTTAGGACTCATGAAAAATAGTGCGGATCGGGTTTCGCATCTGATTACCCAGTTGCTAGCATTAGCACGTTCAGAATCTATTGAAGAAAGTCATAAACTGACGCAGATTGATTTACGCATATTAGTACGTGATGTTTGTATGGAATGGGTACCCAAGGCCCTGAAAAAACAAATTGAGTTATGTTTTGATGGTCCGAACCAAGCTGTCTGGATAAAGGGAGACGCATTGTTACTAAGGGAATTATTGGCTAATTTAATTGATAATGCCATTGCTTATGGGCGCGTGAATGGCAATGTCGTTGTCAGGCTACTACTTGATGAACAGCCTTGTTTGCTGGTCGAGGATGATGGTAACGGCATTTCTAACTCGGAGCAGGAGCGAATTTTTGAGCGCTTTTATCGTATTCAGGGTAGCCCGGGCGAGGGTTGTGGACTAGGTTTGGCTATTGTTAAAGAGATAGCTGATTTACATCAGGCAAAGGTTCAAATTAGTCAGCGTATAGGCGGGCAGGGGACAAGGATAGCTATCACATTTAGGGGGATGACTTAAGCTTTATTTTCGTTACTGGATTAAATAAAAAGAAAAAGGCAACTAGTACCAAAGCTATAAGCACTTAGCCATTTTATTTTGTGGCTTAATGACATCGCTTGCCAGCAAGAACATTCTCGTTTTATGTATCGCAAGCAGAAAGCCATGAAGTTCCGTTTACAGCGAATATACAAGTCAGGAGCAGCAATAACCAATCGGTAAGTCAGATACAGAGCGAGAATAATGACACTATTAACGATGATAGCCTCGCTTTGGTGTTGACTCGTGTGAAAGATATATTCCAGAAATATATCCAGTGAATATTCAACAGCCTCAATGATCAAATGTAAAAGATGAAGAACAATATCTATGAGCCCCATCAGCCAGTCTAATAGTGTGTCGAACATCAAAATAACAAAAAATAACACGCCAAACTTTCTACCAACTCTTTGTAGCATTTGTCGTTCAGATTCATGCTTTTTATCATATTGTTTTGTAAAGGAGAATAGCTTGATAAAATTCATGAATTGTTTAAATAGTGTGTTTTTTCAAATGAATAAAGTTATTAGGAGTATCTACTCATTAGTAAGCGCATGCAGAGATAGCAGATCATTATACTCTAACTAGAAACTATGCGTTGACTAGTGGTATATCAGTGGGTGAGAGAGGCAATAATTGAATTTTGGCGCAGCAAAATAGCTACTTTTGGGAGGAACTTACAATGCTAGAGAAATAAGCATGTAGGATGGGCAAGGAGATAGCGTGCCCATCATGCCGTACAGATTCTAAAACCTTGAAGAATCAAGATAAAAAACAGGAACATCAAGTAATAGATTTAGAACAACTTACATATTCATAGACTTCTTTTTATTCATCATTTTCATATGGTGTTTTTGCATCATCTTTTTTTTCATCATTCTCTTTTTTTCCTGATGATCTTTAATTAGCTGAAGCTGTTCATCCATTAAAGCCTGTTTCTTTTTGGAATTTTTTTCATCCTGAATCTGGTCGGAAAGAGCATTTATTTTCAAGATATATACTTGTTTGTTCCTTGCCATTTTATCTTTCATTTCTTCGGACATTTCCATGCCCATGCCTTTGTTCATACCTTGAGCAGAAGACTGACCTTTCTGCATATTCATAGGTTTCTGTTCGGCAAAAGCTGATAAGCTGGCGGCTGACAATATAAGAACTGCGATTGATTTGTATAAATGTTTCATAATTTTATAACCTTGTTAGAATTAGTTTATGCGAGTTGTTATTTGCATCGCAACACACTATAGGAAGTAAAAATTAACAGAACGTCCTTTGTTTGTTCCCCGGTTGAAACAATAACACTTTGCGAATAAATGAGCTAGTATTTAAGCTAGCTTTCTTGAGGTATATTTCAGAGTTTAATGTGAAATTTTAATATTTTCAATGGCTTATTAATAAAAAAAGAGGGTGTTGACTTAAGGAAGAAAAATTAGAATATTATTATATGGTCATTCTGTGCGGTGGTGTACTAGTGGTAATCTGCGAGTCATAGTGGGCAACAGCTGTACGAATGCTATAACTTATAAGTGAAAATTAGGCACCTTTCATTGGTCAGTTTACACTTTTGGTATGTAGCCCGTATGAAGCCTAAGCGCAATACGGGCAAGAGATAGTCGCTTACAAGCGATTGTGTGAAGCCGTTTTTTAGGCAGTGAGGTGGTGTTGTGCATCTTTGAGTGTAATCATCAAGAGCATTGGATCCAGGGGTGATTCGATAAAGCCGCACTGCAAATAGAATTTGCGAGCCTCATCAGAAAGTGCATGCACGAGTAAGGATTTAATCCCCGCCTGTTTTGCGACGGTTATCGTGCGTAAAATGGCATCTTTAAGTAACCCCCGCCCTATCCCCATCGATTGAGCATCCTTATCAACAGCCAGTCGACCCAGTACCATCACAGGGACAGGCTCAGGCATATTGCGTTTAATCTTACTGGGCGCATCCTTGTGCATTACACTGCCGGTAGCCAGACCATAATAACCAACAACGTTATTATCCTGGCAAACGACAAAAGTTCGTGATGGACCAGCGGGGGCATTTGAACGAAAACCTACGGTTTTGAATCTCACCACTAGGTACTATCAACTTAAGTAGATTAATAGTAATTTTAATCAAAAATAAACCTGTAACGTATTGATTCTTAGTTTAAATGAGCCAGAATTTTCAATAAAATCGCTGTAATTTAACTTAAGTTGACAGTACCATTCTAATGGTGTGAAATCGTGAAATTAACTGGTTAGAAGCAGAGGGGAAGGGGAGATATTCAGGATGTTTTGGTTGTTTTGGTTTGACTATGGTTAGAAAGGGTGTTTATACTTCCTATACTTGGGTATTTAGATTTCTTGTACACCAATGAAATCGATGCCTACGACGCACCGCCTAGCTATGTGCACCGCGGAAGTGTTGAATTGACCGACACATGGGGATGGAGGGAAGCTAGACATGGGAAAGAACATCGTAGTTTTCTCGGACGGAACCGGTCAGGAAGGCGGGGCCGGCAGTAACACCAATGTTTACAAGACATTCAACATAATTCTGGATCGCTCACCGGAGCAAGTATCCTTCTATGACAAGGGGCTTGGCACAGGTTTCCGCAAACTGACTGGCAATGTTCTCGGACGAGGCTTCGCAAAAAACGTTCGACAGTGTTACCAGTTCATCTTCGAAAATTATCAGGATGGCGACCAAATCTTCATGTTTGGATTCAGCAGAGGTGCGGCCACAATGCGCAGTCTTACGGGATTCATTCACTTGTTTGGGATACTTCCAAAGTCGAGAACAGGCCTCGTCGACGAGGCATGGAAGATCTACAA
>WTCN01000089.1 GCA_013138555.1 Methyloprofundus sp.
CATATCACAAACAAACTTCACAATTTTAACTCATGAGCCATTGCTAAGCTAGGGATGTTTTTTCTTTTTAAGCTTTAAATTTGATAATCCGACCTAGCTATATTGCATAACTCTAAACACGCCTTAATTACTTGTCAGGCATTTATAAAATAGATAGCATCACTCGTTACTATTTTCTGATCAATAAAAAAGGCCTGCAAGCAAAGCTTGCAGGCCTTTTAATAAACTATTTTTTCTTACTTTTAGCTATTTAAAGCATCGGCATATGGCATATCAAATGCAGGAATATGACTATCTAACCAACCTTTAACCATTGCGCCTGTCTCTTCGGTTACATCAGCATCACCCGCATGGAATTTTGTCTGTAGTCCAGCGCAAATACCCACTAATGCATCATGCTCTACCTTATGAGCAGCCAACCCAGCATAACCCTTAGCTTCCATTTCTTTTTCTTCATGCGCGAAGTGATCGACAACATAAGCAATTAAAGCATCTAGCGAGCCGCCTATCACTGCACGGTCAGCACCACTGGTTGCTTCATCATATAATTTATTTAATAAATCAAATAATACTTTGTGCTCATCATCAGCAAATCCAACTTTAGTTCCATGTTGCTTTTCATTCCAAGTGATTAAAGCCATTTTTTTCTCCGATTTATTATTATAAGAAAGGCCATTATACACAAAACCACACAAGAACAAAGCTTTTATATCCCTATAATTTCATTACAAATTTCCGACTAAAATACTCGGGATTTAAATTATTACTATAAGGAAATACAGCTAGCAAAGGTATTTCTGTCGCCTGGCAAAGTGTTTGTATATTCTCCTCTAACATCAGCATATCCTGCTCTACACAGGAAGCAATCCAGCCCTGACATTTAACCCCCGCTTGCTGTATCGCAGCAAAGGTTAGCTTTGCCTGGTTAATACAGCCAAGGCGTATACCCACCACCACAATGACGGGTAAGTCCATTTGCTGTGCCAATGCGGCGACATCCTGATGAGAATTCAGCGGCACTAGCCAGCCCCCAACCCCTTCAACCAGCACAACGTCAGCTTGTTTTTCGAGTTGTTGATATTTGCACAGAATTTCATTGAATTCTATTTCAAGTCCTGCTTTCTGCGCTGCAATATGCGGGGAAACAGGCAAAGAAAATGCGTAAGGATTAATAGACTGATATGGCAGATCGACAGACGCATGCTGCTGCAACAACAATGCATCTTCATTTCTTAACTGTCCATCAATCTCTTCACAGCCCGATGCAACGGGCTTCATTCCTATCACTGTTTTTCCCTGATGTTTAAAGTACTGCATTAAGGCGACAGTACTCCAGGTTTTGCCTATTCCGGTATCAGTACCGGTTATAAAATAGCCTTGCGCCATGTCTACTCCGTTGCCCTTGCCTGTACATAAATAATTTCATAACTTGCGCTAATTTTTCCATCCTTATCGAGCGGATAGGCACTTAATAGTGCCTGTAACTGTCCTTTAGTCGTTAAATGCCTATTACGCGCCTGACTAACATTATGCGCACCTATGCCTTTTAGTTCGCGCATCAGTTCAATAACACTGTTATATTTAACTTTATAAACCCAGCTTTCTAACTGTGCATCAACAAACCCCGCTACCTGTAACTGTTGCCTGATGGCAGACAAACTGCAAAACTCGTTAACATGCGGATAATCATCAACCTCCGCCCATGCTGCCTTTAATTCACACAAAGCACTTTCACCAAAGGTAGAAAATACAAATGCCCCATTAGCCCGCAAAACACGGTGCACATCGGCAAACATCGCATCAATGCCCAAACACCACTGCAAGGCTAAATTAGACACTAGCCCATCAATACAATGACTCGCAATAGGTAACTGCTCGGCATCCGCACACAACAAAGGAACCGCACCATCACCTAGGCGTTGCCGTGTTTTTAATAGCATAGGCATCGCAATATCCAATGCGACTATATTTTTCAGCAGGGCTCTGTCACGCAATTGCTGGGTAAAAAAACCGGTACCACAACCCACATCCACCACCAGGGCCTCACGTGGCAAGGCAACTTTACTGATTAACTCACGCCCAACCTGACGCTGTAAAGCAGCCATTGCATCATAACTTTGTGCAGCATTCGCAAAAGATTGCCTAATCTGTCTTTTATCCAGCGCAATACAAGAGGCCATTAATCCTTGCTCCGCTGCATAAAATCCTGCATTAACATTAACAGCTGTTCCTGATCGGTAATAAAAGGAACATGCCCTGCTCCGGCAATAATTTTTACCTCAATCTGTGCATTTAATGACTGACAGCACTTCCCTACACTCACGGGCACCAGAGTATCTTGCTCACCTAAAACCATCAGTACAGGCATAGCGATACTACTCAGGACTTTTGTCTGATCTACTGTTTGTAACACACTCAGACCCGCCTCTAATACTTCCGCTGTGGGTGCTGCACATTCTTGCATAGCCATTTTTATTTGCTTTAAATTTGATTTCGTATCTGGCTTTCCTTGTACCTGTAAACTCATAAAACGCAACAAGGTCGGTGTACAATTTCTTTGCAAATTATTAGCAAATTCTTTAAGGGCCTGAGAAGCGACACCTGGCCACGACTGTGTTGCGGTAAACTGCGGATTACTTGCAATCAGCACGATGGATTTAATTCGCTGCGGGTATTTTTCCGCTAGCCGTAATGCGACATTCCCACCGAGAGACCATCCCACCAGAGTACAAGCTTGTTCAGGTAGCTCGGCATAGACTGCATCCACCACAGATTCCAGAGTATAAGGCGAGACACTCTCACTTAAGCCGTGTCCGGGCAAATCCATACACACAAGCTGTCGCTGTGTCGCCAAAGTCTGTGCAAAAACTCGCCATACTCCGCTGTGCATTGCCCAGCCATGTAGCATAACGACTGGCTCACCCTGCCCATAAACCTCTTTATGCAAGACAGTCATACTGACATCCCCTCTAAAGCCCCCAATAATTGATCAATATGCTGCTCTTGGTGCAGTGCAGAAAAGGTAAGGCGTAAACGCGCACTCCCCTGTGGTACGGTCGGTGGACGGATAGCACTCACCCAAAAACCTTGTTGTAACAAATATTCACTGGCTTGCATTGCTTTTGCACTGCTCCCCAGAACAATAGGCTGTATTGCCGATTCTGATGGCATTAATGATAAACCCATTTGTTTTGCACCTCGCTGAAACCGTGTCACCAGACTCTTTAGCTTTTCTCTACGCCAATTATCTTGCTGCACTCGTTGCAAACTAGTGCGTGTTGCCGCTGCGATAGCGGGAGGCAGTGCCGTGGTATAAATGTAACTCCGTGCTTGCTGAATTAAGCTCTCAATCATGAGCTCAGAGCCTGCAACAAATGCCCCGCTAGTGCCAAATGCCTTACCTAAAGTACCGACCAATAAAGGGACTTGCTGTTGATTCAGCTGATATTGCTCGACCAGCCCTGCCCCTGTTTTACCTAAGACACCAAAGCCATGAGCATCATCGACCATTAAATAGCTATGACTGTCTTTAGCCAGTTCAACCAGAGACTTTAAATCAGCAAAATCACCATCCATACTAAACACGCCATCCGTCACAATCATACCCTGCTGTTCCGTTAGCAGTCCTTGCATTTTTAGCTGTAAATTTTTTATATCATTATGTAAATAACGCTTAAATCTGGCACCTGATAATAAGCCACCATCTAGCAGAGAGGCATGGTTTAACTTATCTTCATAAATAACATCCTTCTTCCCCATCAATGCCGTTATTACCCCTAAATTCGCCATATAACCCGTGGAAAATAATAAAGCCCGATCACGCCCGCAAAAGTCAGCCAACTCCTCTTCCAGAGCATGGTGCTCCCGACTATGCCCACAGACCAAATGCGCCGAACCACTGCCTACTCCGTAAGTGTTAGCCGCTTGTTTAAAGGATGCGATAACGTCCGGGTGATTAGCCAGACCTAAATAATCATTACTGCAAAAATTGAGTAGCTTACGCCCTTCAAGCTGCAAATAAATCCCTTGTGCCGAGTCAATGACTCGCCTTGAGCGATATAGGTTTGCTTGCTTTAAGGTCTCAAGCTGTGCATTCAAATGACTTTGTTTTTCCGGCATAAACCATTCTTCATAATGTAGGGTGAAATAGCGGGCTACGCACTTAAGACGGAACAGCCTATTATTTGTAGGGTGGGCAGTTTTTCTGCCCACCGAGGTTCAACCTTGATGGTGGGCAAAAAAACTGCCCACCCCATACGCATCAACTTAAGGAGTATTGATATCCATTAATCAATTGATCCGCAGTATTAGGTTTGTTTTTCCGCCTATTTAAAGAGCAACCATACTCGAACCGTTCAGCTAATTCCTCCAATAACGA
>WTCN01000295.1 GCA_013138555.1 Methyloprofundus sp.
CCAATCAGACCAATCAAAGGGATGGAAGGATCTTCGGGGAGTGAGTATTGTTTCTGTAATGCCGCTTTATTGACCGCTTTATCAGCGAGAGTATTGACCGCATAGTTTTGCGCAATAAGCGGGTCTGTTTCCGGGTTCCAGGTATCAATATCTATACCATTGATAATGCCATTGAGCTCATGATGCCGCTGGTGCAATAAACCTTCTAGGCCATAGCCATAGTCTGCCGTTTGAATTTCCAGTGCATAGTTCGGACTCACTGTGGTAATGTGGTCGGCACAGGCAATGCCCCCTTTGATAAAGGAAAGCATATCATGAAACTCTAAAGCCCCAGGATGCCATAGCTGTCCGGGTAAATTCAGATTGACATAATCTTCTTTAGAAAATAGCCCTTGATACGCCATATTGTGTATCGTAAATACCGTTGCAGGGCGATGCGGTTCTAATGTTAATAAAGCAGGAACCAAGCCACTTTGCCAGTCATTACAATGTACAACATCGGCTTTCCAGTCTAAATAAGCGCGGTTTTGAGAAATCTCTACAGCAACCCGGCAAAAGAGGGAGAAGCGTTCTGCACTATCAGCCCAGGCATTACCAAACTCATCGGTATAAGGATTGCCAGGGCTGCCAAAATAGTCTGGGTAATCGACCAGCCAGACGATAACATCGGTATCAGGTAAGCGTGTTTCAAAAATATTCACATCACAATTATCTGTGCGTACGGTACAGCGGTATTCTACATCTTCTCCAAGTTTAAGTGCCTGGTACTTCGGTATAAGAATACGCACGTCCTGGTCTAATTCCGCTAATGCAATAGGGAGACTGCCTGCAACATCGGCAAGCCCACCTGTTTTAATTAGCGGCTGGACTTCACTACTAACAAAAAGTATTTTTTTCATAACTATCGTTTTAAGACTATGCCCGCTAAAGGAGGAATCGTTAAATTAACTGACTGATCCTGATTCATCCAGGGGGTTTCTTCAGTATAAACCTGGCCATTCCCTGTATTTGTTCCTGCATAATACTCTGAGTCAGAGTTAAAAATTTCAAAATAGGTGCCTGATTCTGGTACGCCTATACGATAGTTTTCACGCGGAACCGGAGTGAAATTTAAAATAACGATTAAAGTTTCATTTTCAGTTTTACGCGTGTAACTGATGATGGACTGCTCAACATCATGGCAATCTATCCATTCAAAGCCTTGATTATCAAAATCATGCTGAAAAAGGGCGGGGTGGTTAACATACATATGGTTCAGATCCTTAACCAGAGTATGCATACCCTGATGGAATGAATAATCCATAATATACCAGTCGAGTGCCTGATTAAAATTCCACTCGGTTCCCTGAGCAAACTCACAGCCCATAAAGAGTAATTTCTTACCTGGGTAGGTAAACATAAAGGTATAGAGCAAGCGTAAATTAGCAAACTTTTGCCATTCATCGCCAGGCATTTTACTAAGCATGGAGCCTTTGCCATGAACCACTTCATCATGCGAGAAAGGCAGCACAAAGTTTTCAGTAAAGGCGTAAAGCATACCAAAAGTCAGTTGGTCATGATGATGACGACGATGTACCGGGTCTTGCTGCATATACGATAGCATATCGTGCATCCAGCCCATATTCCACTTCATGGAAAAGCCTAGGCCGCCTGTCCAGGTAGGGCGTGTTACCTGAGGCCAGGAAGTGGATTCTTCGGCAATCACGACCGTGCCCGGATGTTGCTCATGGGTAACGGTATTTAATTCACGTAAAAAATCGATGGCTTCTAGGTTTTCATTGCCGCCATACATATTGGGTAGCCAGTCATTTTCTTCGCGCGAATAGTCAAGATATAGCATGGAGGCAACGGCATCTACACGTAAACCATCTAGATGAAATTCTTCTATCCAGAAATAGGCGCTGGATAATAAAAAGTTTTTCACTTCGTTGCGACTGTAATTATAAATCAAAGTCCCCCAGTCACGGTGCTCACCTTTACGCGGGTCTTCATGCTCATACAGTGAACTACCATCAAAACGTGCCAGGGCAAAATCATCTTTTGGAAAATGTGCCGGCACCCAGTCAAGAAGAACGCCAATATTGTGCTCATGACAATAATCAACAAAGTAACGAAATTCATCGGCGTTACCGTGACGACTTGAAGGCGCAAAATAGCCTGTGGTCTGGTATCCCCAAGAAGCATCCAGTGGATGTTCGGTAATTGGTAAGAGCTCAATATGGGTAAAGCCAAGATTTTCCACATATTCAACTAATTGATGTGCTAAATCACGATAACTTAAAAAGTTACCTTGACTGTCCCGCTTCCAGGAACCTAGATGTACCTCATAGATGGACATGGCTTCGTTAAGCCAGTTGTGCTTAATACGCTTATCAATCCAGTGCTTATCCTTCCATTGATAGCCTTCTTCATTAACCACCGATGAGGCGGTTTGTGGGCGAAATTCAAACTGCTGCCCATAAGGGTCAGTTTTGGTATGAATTTGCTGGGTATCACGATTAAGAATTTCGAATTTATACAAACAACCGACAGCTAAGCCCGGAATAAAGATTTCCCAGATACCACTGCCACCTAAACTTCTCATCGGGTGACAGCGGCCATCCCAGTTATTGTATTCGGAAACAATACTGACACGACCGGCATTAGGTGCCCAGACGGTAAATAGGACACCACTGATACCTTCGATAGTATGTAAATGTGCACCTAATTTTTTATAGATATGCCAATGCCGGCCTTCGGAAAATAAATGCTGATCAAATTCGGGAAGCTGAGTGCCAAAAGCATAAGGGTCGTATTGTTCGTAATAGAGTCCCGACTTATCAGTAATCTCGAATTGATAATGTTTTTCTAGTGTTTTTGGAACAGTATTAGTTTGAAAAAAATCTGTACCAGCAATGCGTTGCATCGCAACTTTCTGACCAACAATACTGACGGTTTCAGCGTTGGGCAAATAAGCGGTTATCGTTGTTTTATTTCTATTAGTATGCCGCCCCAATACTGAAAAAGGGTCGTGATGCTTTGCTTCCGCTATTTTTATTAAATCAGAGTTAAGCGGGTTTTTTTTTACTGGCTTCTTCATATTACAGTGCCTCTGTGTGATAGAATATGTTTTCAGAGTAGAATAGTAACAAATAAAAGACGAAAAGTAATAGCCTAATTAATAAAAGCATTAATAAAAGAGGATATCAATGTCAAATTCAGAACCACAACATCATGATCGTTTTGTGAGCCATTTAACACGTAACACTATCGCTTTAATTTTAGCAGGAGGACGTGGTTCCCGACTGAAAAATATGACCGATTGGCGCGCAAAACCAGCTGTTCCCTTTGGTGGCAAGTTTCGAATTATTGATTTCCCGTTATCAAATTGCATTAACTCAGGTATTCGTAAAGTCGGTGTTTTAACCCAATATAAATCTGATTCTCTGATTCGCCATTTGCAGCAAGGATGGGGGTTTATGCGTGGTGAGTTTGGCGAATATGTCGACTTAATGCCAGCACAGCAACGGCTGAGTGATGAATCATGGTATCAAGGTACGGCAGATGCCATTTTCCAGAACATTGATATTTTACGTAGTCGTGCGCCTGATCATATCGTTATTTTGGCAGGTGACCATATATATAAAATGGACTACGGCGCGATGTTAGCGGATCATGTAGAGCAAAATGCTGACTTAACCATTGGTTGTCTGGAAGTGTCTTTAGACGAAGCGAAAGACTTTGGCGTCATGCATGTCGATGAAAACCGACGTGTTAAAGCCTTTGTAGAAAAACCTGAAAATCCGCCGACTATGCCAGGTAAAGATGACCGGTCTTTAGCGTCGATGGGTATTTATATTTTTAATACCGACTTTTTATTCGAACAGTTATTAAAAGATGCGGATACACCAGGGTCTACCCATGATTTTGGTCATGATATTATTCCATCGGTTATTGCTAGCTATAATGTCAATGCTTACCCATTTCTGGATTTACAAAGTGGCGAACAAAGCTATTGGCGTGATGTCGGTACAATCGATGCGTATTGGTCAGCAAATATGGAATTGATTGGGGTTAAGCCAGACCTTAATTTATATGATCAAACCTGGCCTATCTGGACGCATCAGGCACAAACACCACCCGCAAAATTTGTCTTTGATGACGATGATAGAAGAGGCGAGGCGATTGATTCAATGGTTTCAGGTGGCTGTGTTATATCGGGTTCTACTATCAGGCATTCACTGGTATTTTCGAATGTTAGGGTCAATTCCTATAGCACAGTAACGGATTCTTTACTTTTACCTGAGGTAAATATCGCCAGACATTGCCGTATTACTAGAGCCATTATTGAAAAAGGCTGTCAGATTCCTGAAGGCACTGTGATCGGTGAAGATCGTGAAGAGGATGAAAAGCGCTTTCACGTCAGCCCAGGGGGCGTTGTATTGGTAACACCGGATATGCTGGGGCAACAAAGGCATTATGTCAGGTAATAAAAAAATTAAACTGGTATTATGCTGGCATATGCACCAGCCTGAATACCGGGATCTGAAAACAGGTGAGTTTCAATTGCCATGGACCTATCTACATGTTATTAAAGACTATGTCGATATGGTCGCTCACCTGGAAGATGAGCCTAAAGCAAAAGCAGTGATTAATTTTGCTCCGATTTTATTGGAGCAAATAGAGGACTATGCACAGCAGCTTAATGGCTATTTGCATGATAAAACGGTCATAAAGGATTCTTTATTAGCAGCACTGGTGATGCCTGATATCCCGAGTGATGTGGAAGAAAGGCTAGAACTTATCAGTTATTGCTTACGTGCTAATCGTGAGCAGCAAATTGACCGCTATCCTGCATTCAGTCATTTAGCACAAATGGCTGAATGGGTGCAGGGGCATGGTGATGCAGCTAAATATATAAATTCACAATTTATTGCCGATTTATTAGTCTGGTATCATCTTGTCTGGATGGGTGAAACCGTTAAATTGACAGACCCTAGAATACAGCGTTTAATTGCCAAAGGGGCTAATTACACTTTACATGAGCGTATTGAAATTGTAGAAGTGATCAATGAGCTACTTGCAAAAGTTATTCTGCGTTATAAAACACTTGCTCAAAAAGGGCGCATAGAAATTTCTGTTACGCCTTATGCGCACCCTATTGTGCCTTTGATGCTGGATTTGAATTCAACTTATGAAGCAATGCCAGAAGCACCGATGCCTGCACTGAATACCTACCCTGGTGGGGAAGAACGGGTCAAATGGCATATTCAGCAAGGTTTAAAAACCTTTAAAGATTTTTTCGATTTTACACCGCAAGGTTGCTGGCCCTCCGAAGGAGCGGTCAGTGAAGCAACCTTGAAAATTCTCGGCGAAGCTGGTTTTAGCTGGGCAGCGACAGGTGGGCAGGTATTACGTAATAGCCTGAATGCCTCGGAAGAATCTGCTGAAACGAGTATACATCATCCTTTTCAGCTACAAGAAACAACCATTCCCTGCTTTTTTCGGGATGATGGTTTATCGGATTTAATTGGTTTTAAGTATTCAAAATGGCATGCTGATCATGCCGTGGATGATTTAATTCACCATATAGAGACTATTGCAGGGCATGAATCAGCCGATAGCGTTATATCCATTATTATGGATGGTGAAAATGCATGGGAGCATTACCCCGAAAATGGTTATCATTTTTTAAGTGGCTTATATAAACGTCTGGCTGAGCATTCGGATATTGAACTGACGACTTTTTCAGCATGTCTGGAAAATAAAGTAGAAGTTAAAGAATTAGATAATCTGATGGCAGGGAGTTGGGTTTATGGTACTTTCTCAACCTGGATTGGAGATACCGATAAAAACCGTGGCTGGGATATGTTAGGGGATGTAAAAAAATGTTTTGACAAAGTAGTGGCAACAGGTTGCTTATCAACAGAGCAGCTGCTTGAAGCTGAATTTCAGCTGGCTGTTTGTGAAGGGTCTGACTGGTTCTGGTGGTTTGGAGATTATAATCCGGGTCACGCCGTTAGCAGTTTTGAAAAACAATATCGGCTCAATTTAGCAAATTTATATCGATTACTCGGTGAACAAGCACCGGCTTATTTGTCCTTGTCTTTTACACAAGGATCTGGAACACCTGCTATGGGTGGTACAATGCGCAAAGGCACAGACTAAAAAATGGAAAAAAAGGAAGATAATTTATTAGCTCATCGACGCGCTGGCGTGTTGTTACATATTACATCATTACCGAATGAAAATGG
>WTCN01000264.1 GCA_013138555.1 Methyloprofundus sp.
TTTCACTACCGTACACTTTTTACTTCCTCACAGCAAAGCCTTGCCTGATAAAGTGAGGCAGAACTGAGGAAGTGCTTTTCCTTCTCTCAGCCAGCGCTTTAATAACCGCATTCCAAGTGTAAACAAACTCAAATCACAACGATCTTTGCGGTGAATGATTTTATCCCAGCCCTTATCCAACGCAAGCTCTCCTAAATAAACCATCCATATATAAGCTAAAGCTGCCGCTATAATGAGTCGGGAAACCCTCTCAGGTGATCTCAACCCACTTTTCTGTAAGTTAAACCCTCGACCTTTGAGATCTGAAAAAAGAGTTTCTATACGAAAGCGTTTTCGATACCAATTAACAGCCTCACCACCTGTAGGAAGATTAGTAACCAAGTAAATAGGATCGCTATATTTTTTTCCCCAATAAACAACCGCTCTTACTACAATACTACGTTTACGAGTAAATTCAAGCCCCGATATCTCAGTCATGCCTCCTTGTTCAGGGCAAATATCTTTAAATGTAAATTCATCTTCATTCTCATACAATATCGCATTATTTGCAGTTCGGCAGGCATATTCCCAACCGTAACCACTGATAGTTTCCAGCCAATCTGCTCCATCAAACTCCCCATCACCTAAACAAATAACGGCTGTGCCTTGTGGGATAATCGCCTGAACTGATTTAATCAGTTCAATATGCATATCTTGAGGAAAATGTCCTTTTTTACCTTTACGAGTGACCCACAATAATGGCAGAGACCTGCCTTTATAAATCATACTGACCATCAATGTAATGCAGCCTTGTGCTGTTGTGCTGCCATCAATAGCAAGTACCAGCGTTTGTTTGGCCAAACACTGAATCAGAGCTTCTATAAAAGGTAAATAAAATAGATCGACACCCACCTTTTCATTTTTCAGCCAACGGCGCAATTGCATGATTTGGCTTTCTTCTTTACCTGAGCCTGGAATTTCACCTGCAACATTAGCTAACTTGACAGATTTACTCTGTAAAATACCGCAAATAAACCCTGTCAGAATATTTAAGCCATTATTTTGACGTTTGCTGGAGTCAAAATCCCAAGATTTTTGAAGACAGCTATGGATAGTACGGTAAACCTTGTAAGAATCTGACAATGTAGGATACTTTCAGTGCAAACTTTTTACATTATCATCTTTGCTAGATTTGGCAATACCTATTTTAAAAAGTGTACGGTAGTGAATAAATAGTATGGTTTATCTATTTGGCTTTATGAATATCGGCTCAATAACAAAAAATTCACCTGGTGCTTTTTTTTGGGGGGGCGGGCGTAAAGGCAGAAACCCACGTGTGGGTTTCTGTTTAACTGTAAAGGATTCTTAAGCTAATTTTTTTAATGCTTTTTTTGCAATTTTTTTAGCAGATTTTTTGTTACTAGGCTGTTTTTTCAAAATAGCTTTTGCAACTTTCTTGGCGACTGATTTTGCCCCCTTTTTTGCTACGACTTTTTTTGCGACCGCTTTTTTAGTGACTTTTGCAGCAACTTTTTTGGCCGCTTTTTTCTTTATGGCTTTAGACATGGTCGGTTTCCTTAATAAAAAAAATAATAATACAAATAACTTACTAATAGTAATAAGTTATAGTTATAATATATTTATTATTCCTTAAGGTCAAATAATAAGAGCCTAGGTTGAGCCTCAATATTGTTGACTTAGGGCATACACAAAATAATTTGGGTAGCTACCTGGAACGCAGGACTTTTTTAACTTAAGAGCAGGTGAATAAAATGATATGACCTTTATAGAGTTTAAAAAACAGTTACTTGATGCGGAAATCAGTTTGCCAAAATTTAGCAAGCTAATCAAAGTCAGTGAAAAAAATATTCAATCCTATAAAAAAAAGGGTGAAGTACCTAATACGATTGCTGTTATAGCAAGCTGTTTTGTTGTTATGCACAAGCAGGGCCTGGATTTCCGATTTATTATTGAGGAACTAGGACTTGAAGCAAAGACAAAAAAAGGGGCGGGTTTTGCAAAGAAAAGCAAGGACAATGAAACTGTAGACTCATCAGAACAACAATCTTGAGTCCAGTTCACTATACAGATGCTCTCATAGTACCGATATAGTATAGGATGTGCCAGGCATATAGAAATCATTTAGCTGAGAGCCTATGGCTCAAAGTCGATGTGATTTTATTGATTTGCTAAACCATGTTTTTGTATCCGGTACAGTAAAGTGTCGCGTGATAGCCCTAATAAACGAGCCGACTTGGCACGATTACCATTGGTTCTTTGCAGTGCTTGATGGATAAGGTCTGCTTCCAGTTTGTCCAGACTCAGACCTACTTCAGGCAAAGCAAATCCGGAGTTATCTGAATTTTCTGCTGTCTGGGAGGTAAAAAAGTCATGTGGAAAATTTTCCGCTTCTATCGTCTGGCCCGACAAAAGGATAGAGGTACGCTCACATAAATTTCGTAATTCTCTGATATTACCTGGCCAGTCGTAATTTTTCAGGATTTTAAACGCTTGTTTGCTAAATTTTGGTGGCGTTCTGGAATGCTCCTTGGAGAAATGTTCCTGAAAATGTTTTATTAAATGCTCAATATCATCCACTCTATCTTTTAATGCCGGTATCTCTAATGGAATAACATTAATCCGGAAATATAAATCTTCCCTAAACAGCCCCTCCGCAATTTGTTTTTGTAAGTCAGCATTAGATGCTGAAATAATACGCACGTCAACTTTGTAAGGTATTGTATCTCCAACGGCCAGGCATTCCCCATTCTCTAGAAAGCGTAATAATTTTGCTTGTACAGTCAGCGGTAAAGAATTAACTTCGTCAAGAAATAAGGTGCCGCCATCTGCCGCCTGAAAGATACCTGTTTTATTCGATATAGCACCCGTAAAAGCCCCTTTTTTATGCCCAAATAATTCAGATTCAATGAGTGATTCAGGTAAGGCGGCACAGTTTAAGATAATAAAAGCTTTGTCTGCACGCTGACTATCTTTCTGTATGGCGTTAGCTAACACCTCTTTTCCTGTGCCTGTTTCTCCTTTTATTAATACAGTGACATCCGTTGCAGCAACCATGCGTGCGCTTCTCAGCACATTGTCGAATACTGGAGTATGGCTAATGATAGATTTAAAGTGACTCATACGCTAATAATTGCAATAAAGACTAATAACATGCCAGCTATTTTTTTAGTCGCATGTAAGTTATTGATACGGCTGATAAATGTGCTGACGATACCTGTGCTCGCTACAGCAGGTAATGTGCCTAGGCCAAAGGCCAGCATGATAAGAATACCCGTTGTTATATCCGCTGATGTTGCTGCCAAGGCCAGTGCGGTATACACTAAACCACAGGGAATCCAGCCCCAGACCATACCAAACAAAAAGGCTTGCGGTAAGGTTGCAACAGGAATAAGTTTTCTGCCATAAGGTTCTATGGTTTTCCAGAAGCGTGACCCGGTTTTTTCAATATAGGCAAAACTAGGAAACCAGCCTGCTATATAAAAACCAGCGCCGGTAATAATTAACGCAGAAATAATCTGTAGTGCCCGATGCCCATGTGCCTCACCTAATGGAAGGGTGAGTAGTGATTCGATTAAACCTACGATTAAGCCCGCGAGCATATAGCTAAAAATGCGACCAAAATTATAGCTGAAAATAAAGGCCATCATTTTAGACTTATGGCTACGAATTTCTGGTTTTAGGCTAAAAGACAAGGTGCCAATAATCGACCCGCACATAGATACACAATGTATGCTACTGAACAGACCTATAAAAAAGGCGATAAAAATGGGAGAACTGATGAGTTGTGTAATATCCATACTGTATATACTAGCATACCCACTTTGCTGAGGTATAGGGGGGATTTTTGCTTATTAATAAATAGGCTATATGGCGCTTATTATTGGGTTATATAACATAGTTCTGGGTTGCACTATTTGTATTTTGCTTGATAAGTTAATTTAGCCAGCATTATGTTTTTGCATAAAAAAAGGCTTGTATTATAAAATACAAGCCTTTTAATCCGTTAGCTAGGGTAGGTGTCAGGAATTAGAATTTTACAATCATATCCATTGCAAGTGAGATTTGAGAGTCATCAACACCCAGGCCATTCGAACCTATATTAAAGACTTTCTCGTCTGCCCAGTCAAAGCGTAACTCAGGGCGGAAAGTAAACCAGGATATTGGCGAGTAGTTTAGACCAATTGACGCGGCAAGGTAATTTGCGCCAACCGCATTCACACGGTGTGCTCCCCCTTTGTCATTAAACCATTCTGCACGCAAGCCAACACCTACCTGGTCGGTGATGTCATAAGTCAGATATTGATTGATACCAAACCAGTTACCCGCCTCTGAGCCTGGATAAGCACCACCACCAGCAGGCACACGACCATCAGAATCGGTCGCTGCCCGGTCACTTGCCTGAGTTCCAAAATCATGCTGGAAAACATAATGCAGATCACCGGTGATGTCATGGGTCGCAACGATGCTATACATGGTTCTGTTGCCGGATTTATTCTCATCAGAATCTCCGGTGATTAATTGCACAGCAACCGATGTCGCTTGACTATTACTAGTCCAGTTGACACCACCGAGAAAACTCCAGGCCGTCATATGGGTCGTGACATTGTCCCAGCCCATAACCGCACCGGCATTGATTGAAAAATTATCATCAATATCATACTCAAACACGATACCATTATGGGTAAAGGGTTCAGCGTATAGCATGGTATAAGAGTGTGAATAAAAGAAATTGTCGGGAGCCGTGACAGTTTCATAACCAATACTGGTATAAAAATGACCTATTTTAGCACTGATACCATTAGCGATAGGTGCGTATAGTTCAAGGTATAATTGCGGCAGGGCAAAATTATAGTAACTACGATCCAGGTTGTTTCCCATGTTGTTGTCCCAGTTTATGGCCTGAGTTTTTTGGGCATCGGTACCAAACATGATGTCCATGCGGCCCCCTATTTCCACATGATCACTCCCTTTATTAATGGCTCGTTCAATATAAAAATTTAATTGATTAAGCAAAAACTCATTATTACGATCATTAAATGACAAAGGGGCGTTATTACGGTCATCGCGGTTATGCGATGCATAGGTAATCCCCCCAGAAGCCCAGAGACCTACTTCAAAACCAGTGTCTTTCATGAACTTAGTATCATTGATAATGCCTGTAAACAGCGTATCAGATGAGAGTAAATAGGAGTCCTCAGTGTCAGCTAATACTTGAAAACTTGCAAGGAGTACAGCGCTGCTTAGTAACGTTCGTTTGAATATTTTTTTTCTATTCATAATAATCCAAAATAATTAATTTAAAAGTAGTTCTTAAGGTCGGTGTTACTACTATTTAGGCATAGTGAGGCTAAGACCTATTTATAGTTTTTGTGACTCGGCTTGGCTTGAAACATAAAAAATCTAGCGTTTTTTATGTTGTATTCAATATTAAGTTATATGAAATTAATAGTATATTAGCTTGTGAATCATGTAATAGCTAGTTTGATATGATAAAAATGACTTTTATTTTAACTCTGCTACTGATATTCGCCAGTCTGACGTTTAAGAGTTGGGTATCTTACAGCCAGCGTATCAGTTATTTTGGTTGTTATAGCCTGAAAATGCTTAGAAACATGTTGCAAAGTAACTGTGTAGCGTTTTATATGGTATTAATGGGGTAAATAATATTACACCGCTCGTCATCCACGCTTGACTGTCATGGCTCAAATGTCAGTGGATAATGAGACGTTACTTTAGATGTTGTGAAATTTCAGCCTCAATAGCAGGCATAAAAAAAGACTGCACTGTAAAACATGCAATCTTTATAAAATGGTAATGGGTATTGAGTCGGTTAGAAGGTAATAATCATATCCATAGCAAATTCAACCTGGTCATTGCCACGGTTGTTATTGAAGGCTTTTTCATCAGCCCAGTCATAACGCACTTCTGGACGTAGTTTTAACCA
>WTCN01000187.1 GCA_013138555.1 Methyloprofundus sp.
TGGCGCATCGGATACACGAACTACGTGAGCTACGTCAATTGCCCTTTCTCGGCGTGGGTCTTCTCCGGACTGGTTTTCAGTTGGTATTAACAACGGCAGGAATCATCTGGCTCAGTCCCTCCTCTACCTTGATTGCTATCCTCGGTCTGCTGGTGATCTTTGGTCTGGCACTTGTTTCCCAGCCATTGCTCACCGAGCGCGATCTGAATCTGCGCACCCATGACGGGGCACTAAGCCGTTTCTACCTGGATGCGCTGCTGGGGCTCACCCCGATTCGTACACATACCGCCGAACGCACTGTTCGCCGTGAGCACGAGGGCTTACTGGTGAGGTGGAGTAGCGCAAGTCAGGCCTTATATAGCGCCGAGACCATGCTCTACGTGATTGCTGCGTTGCTGGGTATCACTTTCGCCGTTTGGATTCCATTCAACTACATTGTGCAGGGTGGCGAGGCCAGTAGTGTCTTACTCCTGTTCTACTGGGCATTACAACTACCCGCGTTAGGGCAACACCTGGCAACAAGCCTGCAACAATATCCTATGCAACGCAACCGCCTACTCCGCCTGTTAGAGGTATTGAATGCCCCTGAGGAGGCACGAGGTGTCGATTCAAACTCTCCGGTGCAGCCAGTTACAGAGGAATCGACAATCAGTAGCGGAGTTGCTATCGAGATGTGCGGACTGAATGTCCGGGCCGGCGGGCACGCTATTCTGCAGGACATCAATCTTGCCATCGCACCGGGTGAACATATCGCTGTTGTCGGTCCCTCAGGCGCGGGCAAGTCTAGCCTGGTAGGTCTTCTGCTAGGCTGGTATCGCCCCGCCCAGGGGAATATTCTGGTCGATGGCACACCTCTCGGAGGACAGCGCTTGTCGGCGCTCCGCTCCGAGACCGCCTGGGTTGACCCTGAAGTGCAGATCTGGAACCGCTCGTTGCTGGATAATCTGCATTATGGCATCCAGAGCGCAAGCCATAAACCACTAAGCACTGCTATTCAAGGTGCTAACCTGCTCGATGTGCTGGAACGTTTGCCTGACGGTTTACAGACGGTGCTGGGTGAGGGAGGCGGCCTGGTGTCGGGAGGTGAAGGGCAACGGGTTCGACTCGGACGGTCAATACTGCGCCCGAATATTCGCCTGGTTTTGCTGGATGAGGCGTTTCGCGGACTGGATCGAACACAGCGTCAGGCGCTACTCGCCCAGGCTCGTGAGCATTGGGCGGAAGCCACGCTGATTTTTATCTCCCATGACGTAGCCGAGACACAGGATTTCGACCGGGTACTGGTCATTGAACAGGGACGTATTATCGAGGATGCACCGCCGGCTCAGCTACTAATGCAAGCCTCGCGTTACCGTGCCTTACTGGAGGCGGAGAGAGTAGTACGGGAGGATCTGTGGGCAGATGCCGAATGGCGATGCCTGTGGCTGGAAAACGGCGAGTTGAAAGAGCATTCTCGAACGGATGATAGTTCAATTAACAAGGATTGAGTGCATTGCCATTGCAATAAACACTAGCTATATCGGTGCGGTGTAGAGCGGACTTTAGTCCGCCATTACTACGCAGACTGAAGTCCGCTCTACAACGTTATAGCCTTCCAGAAATCAGGGTACTCAATATAGGGTACTCAATATTACGAAAACATCAAAAAATTTCAACAGCCTAGTACTATGCTCCGTAAATAACCGATAAAATGGGGAGTAGGCTTTAGAGACTGTGAAAGTATTATTTAACTATATATCAATAGCTTATATATTTTTAATTGAATAAAATCAACTAAAATTGGTAAATACTGCCAATTTATCTGATTTTAGCTTGCTTATAAAAATATAAGAACTTGATTTTATTTAACTTTAATACTTTCACAGTCTCTTTAGCCTACATGAGTCGCGAATCGTGTAGGCTAAAGCCTACTCCCCAAGATCAAAATACTGATTATTAAGTATTATATTATCGGTTATTTAAAGAGTGAGGTACTAGTTAGTTACCTCTGGATTATGTTTCGCTCGACTTCAAATTAGCGGCGATTTCTTTACCCTCTTCCAGTTTATTCGAGAAATACTCACGCATCTTTTTGGGGTCAAAATCGAGTAGCGTACCTCCCGATTCGAAGTGCTGCATAAACACGCTACCGATGGCGTAGGTGGTTGCTCCTCCGAGGATCGAGATAGTGATTACACCGGTTGCAGTACCGAGACCGGGTACGGCCTTGGCGAGGCTCGACAGTGTCATGGCGGCCGAGGTGGGCATAATGCCGCCGAGCAGGGAGACGATGGAACTCTTACCAAGATTTCTTGAAAAAGGAACATCGTAGAGTTTCGCAAGCTTATACAGCATCTTGATTTGCATACTGCTCAATACCACAAGATCGAACAACGGGATAGGAATCAGTGAAGCTCCCATAACAGTGATCACGTGCTTGTTGATGATATTGCTGGCTTGACTACTGCGTAAATCGATATCCTTCTCCGCTTCTAGCTGAACATTTTTCTTATGCGGTTCGGCGGATGATTGTTGCGGTTTCTTATTACCAAGCATTGTTTATCTCCGGCTTGTAAAAAAAGTATCAAACATGCGCCCCGATCCCGGAGGGAGGGGATTTTGTCCGAAGACCAAGTTCCCAGTGCTATCAGAACGTATCCGGAAAAACAATTTGATCGCCGGCACGCACGCCTGACCGTAGCTTTATACCGGCCTTGGCGGATTGTCTTTTTACAGAGCGGGGCTGCGCTTGAGTCTTGGGGGTATTCCAAGTTTTTTCAGTTTTCATAATCAAAGATTCTCCGTAATTATAGGTCTCAACACAAGTCCCAAAAAAAACACTTTTTTGGGAAGATTTTTGTAACCCTGGTAGTCGCCAAGGCATAGCAAAAATTGATGAAGCGCAATTAAAGTTAACCATAATTCCTGACCAGCTTTTTTGGCAATTCTCTTACTACATCTTAATTACGTATACTTTAATTGTGAAATCTTGTCAATAATTATATATCCAAGTCAATACTGAAGCTGACGTATGATGACAAGGAACGAGACAAAAACCCAGAGCGAGCCGGGCGACGTTTTAAGCGTGTAAATTAGAGATTATGATATCGGTTCAGATCAAATAATCCCGCGCGTACACCCCGGTATTTTTTGTGTTGGGCATTAAACCAGTCGACATATTGCCAGATTTCAGGGTTAGTGCGGCGTATTCCATATTTGCTGTAAAATGCTTCTTTATCATCACTACTCTGAATATGCTTGATGGCTTCAATAAACTCTGGTAATTGCTCTTCTTGCACATTAAAGAAAAAATTCGGATAGCTACCCAAAAAACCAGGAATCACTGTTAGTGTATCAAGCCCCCTTTCTCTGCGGTCATCTTCACCTATCATAAAGGTGATATTTTCCAGGGACTTATTCAATAGCAAGGTATAAACCAGGTCGCTATGCTCCTGTTTAGTTCTTACACGAACTAATGACATTTCCGGCAAGACATCCAGCTCATGCCCTTTGAATTGTGCCAGTTTGCGCATGAAAACATCAATATCCTGTTGCAAGGAGGATGCCTCTTTACTGATACAGGCTTCCTCGTCACATTGATTTAAAATATCTTTATCGCCTGCTGCTTTACCTAGTCTCTGCCTGAGCTGATTAAAAAACTCTTTTTTATAACGTGTCGTCTGATAGTTCACCCCCGTTTCATAACCCGCACTGTAGTAGGGTGTATCAATATAACTGGCAATCTTGCCACTAATTCCTTTATACCAGCTATCATGCATTTCTTTACGTTGATCTGCGGGCATAAACCGAAGAAAATTATTTTCCCCGTCCATACGAAAAAAGTCCATATACTTTCGGGAAGCAAGCTGGTGGTCAACTGAGCTATAAACATCAAACCCGGCAACAAGTAAATAGTGCAGTCTTTCAAAAATAGGGTAGTCGACAACCCACCCTGTTAACGGTATGTCTCCTACCAGACCGGTAACGACTGTTGCACTATCAAAATGCCTGAAAACCGTCAGTGCAGCATTTTGATTACTACCCTCTCCATCCCAGATATCTTCCATTTGAAAACCACCAAATTCTTCTATCAGATGGTTGGCAAAAGCATCTTTGTTTTTAAGATACTGCTCGGCAAGATCATCATATTTATGAAAGCCAAACAAACCTAATTTATGACCGGCAGTTCCCGGCAAGCTTAAGGTCGCATATTGTTTAGTCAAAAAATTATGCAATGCTTTTGCTTTATCAGGTTGACCCTTCGCCCCTCCTGGCTTGAAAAAGGCAATCCAGAATCTATCTCTTATCGAATCTAACGCCATTTGCCCTCTGCATACAGGCCCCTTAATAAATCCTGAGACAAAATACTGGGCATCATCCAGCAAAAATTGATAACGTAAAAGATAAGGTATTTCAGCAAATGCCAGGAATGGGCTTGCTGCGATTTCAGCTTGATATGACGGAAGCTTAGTGACGCTATAGTCAGCTTGAAAAAATAGCTCATCATAGCGTTGCATTTTGTCCTTACTTAATTCATAAACAAAATGTGTTTTTTCAACGATGGTTGCTTCCACTGGGCGCAAACGATAATAAAACTCAGTTACGCCTGGATCATCATAGGGAAGTAATGTAGCAATTTCATTAACTGGCTGACCTGGCGGAGTTGTAGAGCGTACCATGCGATAAAATTCTTCGTCTGCTTGCCCCTTAAAGTGGATATGTCCGATAAACAGGTGTTCATAAATATACCGGGAAACAAGCTTCTGCTTCAATGAAGGACGATTAAAAAAATGCTCCCATTGTTTAATAGCTGCTACTGCTACGACTGATAATGGTGGCTGCGCATCAAATTTTGCTCCTTCCTGTAACCAGGTCATGAGGGTATATTCCTGCTTTAGAGATAAACCTGGCATTGCATAAGGCATTCCCCAGTCAGGGTGCTTGTTTTTATATTTATCAAATTCCTCTACTGTAGGACATTCCAGTGTACGTTCCAGACTAAGATCAAATGAATCTGCCAGTTTCCCAGTATCAGGTAATGGCTTATCTCGTTTCAATTGAATTAATTTAGCTAACAGCGAATTATTCAATGCCGCCTGAGTGGAACCCTTACGTTCATTCAATACCGGGTAAAATTCTTTATCCCTCCAGCCTTGCGTGTTAATAGCGTCAATAAAAAGACGAGTTGGCTCAATCGCCTTTAATCTGCCACCATCATAAACCAACTGTTTTGTAGCGCCTCTATCGATACCAGCCGTTGAACCAAGCTTTAATTGACAAGGAGCATCGTAACAGGCATGGCAAGCAACACAACGCGAATCCAGAATAGGTTTAATATCGTTGTGATAGGAGATTGCTCCTTGAGCCAGGTCTGTGTCTTCAATCAAATAGCGTTGTTTAGGCTTGGATGGCCCATACAAAGCTTCGAAATCTGGAGATTTAACTGACTGGTACACCGTTGTACAACCACTGATAATCATTAGAACGGCTAATATAGTATAAACTTTTGTACTTATATATTTGTTCATAGTATTAGATCCTGTTGCTATTAGGTTCTTCGGTAGTATATTATATTTCTCCGGGATTCTACAAAAGTGTTTTGAGAGCACAATAGCATTCTTTTTCCTGTATTGCTTAAGCTTTATTAGGCATATGAAACTAGGGCGTAGGTGCGGATTTATCCGCACAATGCGGCTAAAGCCGCACCTACACACAGCATTGACTCGTTGCTGGTTTTATTTCGAGCACGTTCCTTAACGGGATGCTATCCGTGTTGTATTTTTCTGAAAAAATATAATTACCTTATCAATTCCTTTAAATATGCAAAATCAAAAGGTTTTGCTAATGCTGCATTGGCTCCCAATGCCACAGCAACCTCTAAATAATATGGGTCCCCGGACATAGCAATAATATTGATATCCGAATTTTTAAGGCTGAGGATAATTTCTATCCCATCTCTGCCTGGCATAACAATATCTAGCAATAAATAATCAGTTTTTTTTTGCCTTAAACATACCTCAGCTTCAATCCCATTTATCGCTTCAATAACCAAAAAACCTTCTAATTCAAAATATTCTTTTAGACACAGTCTAATCGCTTCATCATCATCTACAATTAATACAGAGCGTTTTTTATTCATCTATCGACACCTCTACCATCTAAAAAATTAATACTTAATAGTCACTCGCTATAATCTAAAATCAATCAGCTTGTCTTTCATCCCAACGCCTGCAACACACCTGTATTCACAATGTCATCAAACACGGCAACACTTTTATCCTGATAATCCGCAGGTAACTCCAATTCTTTAGGGCTATCTTGAATAATATGGATAAAGGCAGCCGTTAGTTCCGGATCTCTCCAACCTTTGGCAACTTCTTGTTTAAATATTTCTATAATTTTTCCGTTTGCAAGGGCTTTTTTATAAGGTCGATCATTGGCTAATGCATCATAAATATCGACTAACTGAAAGACTCTTGCTAGTAAAGGAATTTCCTCTCCTTTTAAACCATATAGATAACCGCCTCCGTCCCAGCGCTCATGATGAAAATGAATAATGGGCAGCACAGGCTTCATAGTAAGTAGGCCGCTACATAGTTTTTCACCAATAGCGACATGTTGTTTCATGACATCCCATTCATCTTTAGTCAACTTACCTGGCTTTAGCAATATATGATCAGGAATCCCTAGCTTACCAATATCATGCAAAATACCACCACGCTCTAAAGCGACCAAAGATTCATCATCCAGACCTAAGGCTTTGCCAAAAACAACACAACCATGCGCCAGCCTTGAACAATGATCACCGGTAATTTCATCTTTCGCTTCGACCAAGCGTGCGATAGCAAATAACAAGGATTGAGCACTATCTAAATTTTCAGTAATCCGTTTAAATCGTATTGCAGAGTTAACGCGAGATATTAATTCAATGGGATGAAAGGGCTTTCTAATAAAATCAGTCGCTCCCGCATCCATACATATAGGTAAAGTAGAAAAGGAATCACTCCCTGTCACTATGATAATAGGCAATAAGGACAAGTCGCTTTGTAAGCGTATCCACCGACACAGATCATCACCATTTCTATCAGGCAAGTGAAAATCCAGTAACACCACATCAAATTGAATTTTTAAAAGAATGTCAAATGCGTCTTCAATGGTCTCTACAATAGTCACTTGATACTCTGGCAAATCTAATATATCCGATTCAAGCTGTGATTGATTGCAATCATCTTCAACAATTAATACTTTTGCAGGTCTTAATAACATGGGCTGTAGCATCTTTCTACTCTCTTGTAGGCACATCTCATTACTTTCATTGTTTCTCAGAATCACTTGTTGTGCTTAAGCAATAAGCTATAGACTGACTCTAATAACTTTTCTAATTGAAAGGGTTTGTAAAAAAATTGGTCAACACCGATTTCTTTTGCCAGTACCGGATCCATTGACTCACTATACCCAGTACATAAAATGATGGGGATATCAGCGCGAAGTTGCCTCACTTCTTTGATCAACTCATCACCTGTTATTACCGGCATAGTTTGATCTGTAATAATCAAATCAAATTGCTCAGGGCTTTCTTTAAACATGGCCAAAGCATCTACGCTACTCGCCGTTGCCGTAACGCTATATTCCAGGCTATCTAGTGTTTCGCGTAATAACTCAACAATACCTTCTTCATCATCAACCACAAGAATGGATTCACCCTGCCCTTTATGTATTTCAGTATGATTATTATCTCCACAAGTTCCCATTATTTTTTCTCCCTCTTTAGGCGTAAAGTACAAGTTAAATTGACTCCCCTTACCTAGGAATGATTGCAAGACAACATGCCCCTGATTTTGATGCACTACCCCATGCACAATCGACAAACCGATGCCCGCCCCTTTACCGATAGGTTTAGAGGTATAAAACGGATCAAAAATACGCTCGATACTTGCTTTTGTTATACCTGCTCCCGTATCTGCAACTGACAATTCAATAAACTGCCCTTCAATGCCTTGTTTACAAGTCGTACATAATTGATTAGTCAACTCAACTAATTTTAATTTTATGCTTAAACATCCTTTACCCTGCATTGCATCCTTGGCATTAACGCAAAGGTTCATCATAATTTGATGTAACTGTGTTGGATCCATTTGTATATCCGGCAAACCCTCATCAACATCAACATGAAACTCAATACTTGATGGCAAAGTAGACTGTAATAATTTAATGGTTTCTCTAATCAGTGGTTCAATTTGAATACATGCAGCTTCTGTTTGTATATTTCGACAAAAAGATAACATTTGTGACGTTAACAACCGCCCACGTTCCCCCGCATTTATTATTTGCTGTATATAACTGGTCACTTTGCTTTCAGGCGTAAAGCCACCACGCATATTGGCTAAACTGGCATAACCTAAAATACTAGCCAGAATATTATTAAAATCATGTGCAATCCCTCCCGTCAATAAGCCAATCGCTTCCATTTTATGCGTTTGACGTAGTTGCTCTTCCAGTTCAATACGCTTAAGCTCATTGTGTTTAATTTCACTAATATCCATTCTGGAGCCAATGATCTCAATAATATGACCACTCCTATCTTCCAAAACAGTCAGGTTCTCATGGACCCACAGCAGCTCCCCATTTTTATGTTCAATTCTATATTCATGCTCCAGTCGCCCTTGGTCAAACAAGCCTTTAATTGCATTAAACACCTGTTCTTTATCATCTTTGTGAATAATATCTAGCCAAAAAGATTCCTTGGCTAGCCACTCTTTAGCGGTATACCCGCAAATACTCTCAATACTATCGCTCATCATGGTCACATTCAGTGGACAAACAGTATTTTCAGACACTTGTAATGTATAAATAGCCGCAGGGCTGGTGTTTATAATTTGACTAAGCCGTTTCTCTGATATAGCCAGGCGTGAGATACTACCTCTTAAGTTCTTTGCCAAAAGATTAGTCTTACGATATCGCCTTACTCGCGTTAACACAGCATTGACTAAGTGCCGCGGCTCAATTGGTTTTGATAAAAAATCATCCCCGCCCATATCCAAAGCGGCTAATTGTTTATCAAAATTGGTTTCTGCAGAGAGAAAAAGGATGGGGACATCATTAAATTCAGGAAACTGCCGAATAATAATGGCCAACTCCAACCCCGAGCATTCAGGCATATAGACATCCATTAAAATCAACTCGGGTTGATACGCCTTTAATTCATCCAACACCCTCATAGGATCGGTCACTACATTAGTACTTAAGCCTGCATGTTCCAAAGTTAAAGAGAAATGATTAGAGAGTGCGACATCATCATCCACAATCATGACTCGATAAGGATCGTCATTGATTTTTTCTGTTAAATCATTCAATAAGCTCATTAAATGATTTGCGTTAACTGGCTTACTTAAATAATGGGTGGCTCCAGCACGTACCGCCGACAAATGCGCCGTCATATCATCACGAACGGATATAAATATCACCGGAATGGGGAGTAATTGACTGCGCTTAATATCAGCAATAACATCTGTGCCTGCCAACTCGCCTTCCGGAAATACAATATCCATGATAATAGCAATCGGCGGGCTTGCTATCACGCGCTCTTTAACGCCTGCTAACGATAAAAATATCTCCGAATCATAGTGGTACTGCTCAAGCTTTTGGGCCAATTTCTTCGCTACCGCTTCATCATCATCGACAATAAATACCTTGTTTTTATCTATCGGAGAACCACCTTGACAAGTAGGTGCCACTAAATCATGTCGAATGGCATGGCCTTTTGGCTCCAGGGCTGCCTTACGTAATTTTATTAATAACGTACTAATATGTGATTGTTGCTCTATAGTAGGCAACTGCTCAGTTTGCATTAAAGGCTTTAGAAGAATTTCAATTATCGCAGCTATTTCACTTAATATAGTATATCCAAAGGTAGCCCCCGAACCATTAAGGCTATGAATACACTGATATAATAATTTCAAGTCCTGCGTACCTAAATCATGTTTAACCAGGCCCCGCCATAACATCTCTATCTGCCTTATTTTTTCCGGCAGACTATCAACATAATCCTGATTGAGCTGATTGAGACGCTGCTCTAATAAATCACTCTTATTCAGCATGAATTTTAGTCCAAAATCCCATCACTGAATTCACTAGTTCTCTAGGATTAAACGGTTTAGAAACAACACCGGCAACCCCCATTCGATAGTACTCTTCCACTTCAGCAGGCTGTACTTTAGCTGTCATAAATATCACCGGAATACTGGCAGTTGCAGGCTCCGCTTTTAATCGTTTGAGTGTTTCCGGGCCATCCATCCCTGGCATCATGACATCAAGCAATACTAAATCAGGCGGTGTTTTAGCAATAAACTCAATGGCAGCAGCACCACTACTGCATGTTTCTGCCTCTAAACCACCGGATATTTCCAGGGTTATTTGCACAACACTACGAATGTCAGCTTCATCATCTACGATTAAAATTTGTTTAGGCAACTCTATAGGCATTTTCTCTCTCCGGGCAGCTATTAATAGGACTCACTATCTAATGTTAGTATCTAGCCAGGCTCTCTAATACTAGATTTTATGACCTGCATTAACTGCTCATTTGAGCAGCGTGATTTGATCAAAACGCTGTGTATTTCCTCAGGCATCTTGCTATCCATTTCATAAGCCGAGAAGATGATAATAGAAGGTGTATTTATAATAGCGCTTTGCTTTGCTTTAGCACTAATTAAAGGCAACAAATCTAAACCGTTACCATCGGGTAACATTAAATCTAATAAAATTAAGGCATAATGTCTTTGCATCAAAAGTTTTTTTGCTATTTCCATACTGCTTGCATGATAAATATTTGCAGAATCACCAACCATGGTTTTAACTAAACTGGCGATATCAAGATCATCTTCCACATGCAATATATTTGCTTTGTTATCAGTACCGTTTTGACTAATTGCCCGTTTTATTGATTCCTGTAGTCTTGTTCTATCAATAGGCTTATCCACCCAGTCAGTCACAGAAACAACACTGCCAAATTCAACTTGTTTTTCTTTTGCCTTGCCCGAAACGATGATGATAGGTAAATTTGCATTGTCAACCGAACCCCTAATATCCTTAATAAACGAAATACCATCTTGATCCGGCAGAAAAACATCTAAAGTCATGGCATTATATGTCTGCTTGCGTAACAATGCCTTTGCTTCTTTGCCACTCAGTGCTATATCTGCTACCCCTCCCTCAACTTCAATCATTATTTGTATAAATGCCGCAATATCAGGGTCATCCTCACAGATTAAAATTCGTGGTTTACCAACGCTACCCTCAACAAACAACTTATTTACCACTTCGCCAGCCTTACTCACTTCTTCCTTTTTATATACGGGTAAAGTAAAAAAGAAGGCGCAACCTCCTGCCGATAAATTTTCGAAACCTATGTGGCCGTTGAGCCGTTCTATGATTATTTTACAAATACTCAACCCTAACCCCGTCCCCTCAGCCTTACGAGTGTCAGAGGAGTCTGCCTGAGCAAATTTGCTAAAGATACGTGCTTTGAAATCCTCAGGAATACCCGGCCCTTTATCAGTGACAAGCACACGTACAAAATCGGGTCCTTTAATAAGCGCGATATCTATCACAGCATTTTCGGGCGAAAATTTAACCGCATTAGAAATTAAATTGGTAATAACCTGCATCAGTCGATTGGCATCTGCATTGACCTCTACATCAGAATTATCTGACGTTATTTGTATGGAAATATTACCCAGTTTCTTGGCATATGCTTGATTAGCCTGTACAGATTTTTGCAGTAAATCTAATAAGTTAATGACTTTATTATCAAAAATCATTTCCCCCATTTCCATTTTCTGCACATCGAGAATATCATTAATTAACCTGATAAGACGCTCACTATTGGTATAAGCAATCGTATGTAATTTCATGATCTGTTTTGGTAATTCTTCGGCAAAAGTATCGGTAATCAAGCCAAGTGAACAATGAATCGACGTTAATGGCGTTCTCAACTCATGGCTTACCGTGGATAAAAACTCACTCTTCATTTTTTCGGCTAATTTCTTTTCAGAAATATCACGCACCATACCCATAAAAAAATTCTCTCCTGTTTCGAGTTCAACCTCACTCACCGCCAGATCTATCGGAAAACACTCCCCATTTTTTTTCTCACCTTCTACCTCACGTCCAATCCCTATAATTTTTTTTTCACCCGTACGAGTATAATTATCAAGATACTGGTCATGATGTTGCCTAAATGAATTGGGCATTAACATTTTAACATTTTGACCAATCACTTCCTGTGCCTGATAACCAAACATCATTTCTGCCGCTGGGTTAATTGACTGGACGATGCCTTTTGCATCAATCGTTAGTATGCCATCGACAGCATTGTCTAAAGTGGCTAAGTTTCTCTGTTCACTGTACTCTAATGCCAATGTTTTTTTGTTTAGGGTATCGTTAATGTGCGTTAGTTCAGTCGCATGACTATTGATACGCCGAAAAGTCATAAACATACTAATCAGTAATCCAATTAAAACAGCAATATAGCTTATCTTTTTAAGTAAATGTGCTGCATCAAATTGAAAATCAAATAACTCAGATGAATGTGGCATAAACACAGCCTGGGTCATTAGATTAATAATCAAAGCAAAAATTAACCAATGCTCAAAGGTGTCACTTCGCCATTTACCTTTATGTAAGTAACCACACAAGGCCATTAAAAAGAATATTGCCGGAACCAACTCCTCTGGCCGATGAAAAAATAACTCAGGATAATAAGCTCTAGGTAATGATACAAAGGCAAAAAACACAAAACTAAATATGGTTAAAATCCCTGTACCTGAATAAACCAGAATCTCATTTGAGCAACTGACCTTCTCTCTTATGTACTCAATCCGCCAACTTACCCAACTAACGAATAAGATAAGCGACAAGAAAAAACGTGATGCCACCCAGCTCCAGGGAATCAATGATGGTGGGGGTGATGGAAACAATTGATTAAAAAATTCCGAAGTCACAAGGGCATGATAACAGTCTAAAAATCCCGTTCCTATAAAGCCCGCCCCTATATACAGATAGAGTGTTTCTTTAAACGAGTAATAACGCACCAATGCAAGCGTACCAACGATAAATGCCAATAAAGTTGCAATGATTTCCATTATCGTATGTAGCTGCGTGCTACCGACCCATAGTGAATCTCGCAACAACCAATAGACAAGCATCAGTGTCATAGATAAGGCAATATAGCTATAAATCCGAGGATGTATACTGACATGCTGGTCTTTTACTTGAGTTGCTTGCATATCTAGGCACCTAAAAAATTATGATCAAAATACACTAATCGTTTTTAATGGATAAATCGATTAAATCATATTTATCGTTTATATCGTTTTTTTATTTTAACCATAACAATAGGGTAAATGCAATTTTTTAGTCACTTTTCATCATTAATGGAGTAAACAATATTACAGCTACTCGTCATCCCTGCATGCTAACAGCATGCAGGAATAACGGATTCTGTATGGCTCAGATGCCTGTGGATAATGAGAAGTTACACATTTATCTGGTAACTAACTCATTTCTTCAACATTAAAATCGATACCAACGGCTTCTAACAAAATTGGTATTGCAATGGGTTTTGATAAACAGGTCTCTGCACCCGCCTGGATAATCTGCTGATATCGTTCTTCGGTGAAAAAACCTGTCATAGCAATGACTCTAATATTTTTAGTCATGCGCTCTGCTTTTAATCGTTTACAGATCATGAAGCCATCAACACCTGGAAGTGTTAAATCAAGTAAAATAATATGCGGCTTAAACTCATGGACTAAGCTACCTGCCTCAAACCCATTGTTAACGACTTTAATGTCTAATTTTTCAGGCATACTTTCTAATAGTTCTAATAAAAAGCCACTAAATTGCTCATCATCATCAACAATCAGGATGCGTGTCACTGCTTCATCAAGCTGATGAACTTTCATTCCCCGCTCTTTAGCAAAGCGCTCCACTGCAGCAAGTGAAAAGCGACGGTGCCCACCCGCAGTTGCCTCGGAGTGCAACCATTCATCCCGCGCCCATTTACGAATGGTAATAGGGGAAACTAAAAGCATTGCTGCTACTTCTTTGGGTGTTAATAATGCTTTTTCATCTATCTTGTTATTAATCATTGATTCTAAGTCTCGTATCCATGTTAAAACTAAAGTGTTCCCTGCATTAATAATGATAACTTCAATGTATTACACATTTGGGGCGTAGGCTTTAGAGACTGTGAAAGTATTATATGTAGGTTGGGGACCCCAACAACTGAGGCTAGGTAAGCCATTGATTGTTGGGGTTCGCAAGCTCACCCCAACCTAC